>CAYUBV010000090.1:0-10011 GCA_964443035.1 uncultured Tangfeifania sp. | reverse complement strand
GTTGCTAAATTAGTTTTTTAAAAAGATTTGGCAAATAGAAGAGGTTTAATTCTTTTGGTGAAAGGGAATTAAAATTTAATTCTTACCACATCCCCGTAAACCTTCAGTTTCGGATGTTCCACAAATGCCCTCACCTGGTATTCTTTTCCTTCTTTTTTTATTTCGGGTTTGATGACGAAATCTCCGGTACCTGAAACTTCTATGGTTTCTGAGGTCTGCCATTCATCGGAATACAACTCTTCCACAAAACCAGCGTATTCGCGGTACTGAAAGCCAACTTTTAACGTTTCGGCATCACCGGTTTTCATGAGTTCACCGTTAAAAACCAGTTGTTCGTTTTCATCTGAGATAGAAGCATTGTGGGTAATTACAGCCGGTGGTTCCAGCGCGGGGACCGCATGGGTAATTTTTAAAACGAGGGGATTTGGCCATTTGTTGTTGTTATAAATGCGTTGCGCCCGCACACAGGAGATAAGCAGTCCGTCGTCTGTTTGGTCAAAACGGGTGGCGGCATCCGCATTGGGCTGGTACTCGATTAATTCGCCCGATTGCCCCAATACACTCACTTCTGTGTTTTCCGAAGCCTCAACAGATTTCAGAAGAAACTCTTTTCGTGCACCCCGCTGCCAGTCGGGGATTTTCGTGAGAAAAGCATACAGCGTTTTTTCTGCGGGTTTCCAGGTGAACCAGGTATTTTCTTCGTTGGGTAATATCCAGGGACTCACTTTTTCAATGGCTTCGTGGTTAATAAAATTATACGCTGCCATTTCGCGCAGGTTGGCTTCTTGTTCTTCAGGAAGTTCGCCGTTGGGTTTGGGCCCCACATTCAACAGTAAATTGCCCCCCTTTGCACGGGTTTCAATTAGAATTTCGATTAGGCGCCCGCCTGATTTGTATTCTTCGTTGGTGGGTTTGTAAGCCCATTGGGTACCCATGGTAATACACGATTCCCAGGGTTCGTCGGAAGCAATCCCCAACACTGTTTGTTCAGGCGTTTCAATCGCACCGCGGGTAACCACAATGTCCGGCTGCAGGTTCCAAACCACCTCTTTGCATTTTTCCTGCAACTCCCCTTCGCCGCCATCGAAAAACATGATGTCGATATCGCCGTATTGTGCCATGAGTTCCATGCATTGCAGTTCAACCAGTTCGAGGTATTTGTCCATTACCGGCCGGGGAATGGGTTCCGGAAAACGTCGTCGCACCTGCTGTCCGTTTTCATAGAGAAAATTAAAATCTTCAGGGGAGAAATAAAATCCGACAGCAAGCCCTGCTTTGCGCGTTGCTTCCACGTATTCTGCCAGCAGATCTTTCTTGTAAGGGGTGTTCATAATGTTGAAATCCGTAGTTTGGGTATCCCACATGCAGAACCCGGAGTGGTGTTTTGTGGTAAAAACGATGTATTTCATACCGGCAAGTTTGGCAAGGGTTGCAATTTCTTCCGGGTCGAACTCTTTGGGATTGAATGTTTTGGGCAGTTCGTTCACAAACCGGTCCAGGTAATCATCCGATGCACCGGCCATGGAATGGCTGATGACCACTCCCAGTTGGCTGTCGAAACTAAAATGGATGAACATGCCGAATCCCAAATCCCGAAACCACTCCAGCCGCTCGGGTTTATTCAGATCGGAAAATCCCGGGTCACTGCTTTCCTGGATTTGTGCAAACAGGATGTTTGAGAGAAAGAGGAATGCAAAAAGTTGTACTGATTTTTTCATGATTTTGATTTATTGTTACCCACACTGATGGATTTATGGCCAATAAATTTAAAGAAATTGAGGTTAAATAAAAGAGCTCTTTCATTTAAATTTTTAAAGCAGTGAATTTTTCGTGTTGCCACATATTTATTCTGGTCTATAAAGGATTGGTTACCAGCAAATATTTCACTGATGCGAATTTTTGTTTATTTTTATTGAAGCGAAATTTAAACAAAACCTTCGTTTCCCTGTTTTTGTATTCTGAAATTTTATGATTTAGCAGTTTGAATGACAAAATAATTAACTATGGAAAAAGAGTTATTGCTAAAAAGCATTAATGGCAACGGTAAAACGAAGCTGAACGGCAACGGGCATTCGAAAGAAAACCTGAATGGAATTGAAATTCTGGGTGATAATCACGTTGCATCTTCGGCCGAAACTCCGCTGCGCCCCGATGCATTCGAAAAAACCGATGAAGAAAAAATGGCTGTAATTGAAGATAAATTCCGCAGTATTATGGAAACAATGGGGTTGGATTTAACTGACGACAGCCTGCAGGGAACACCCCGCCGTGTAGCCAAAATGTTTGTTCACGAAATTTTTTATGGATTAAATCCGGCTAACAAGCCAAGTATTTCATTGTTCGACAATAAGTTTGGTTACGGCGAGATGCTGGTAGAAAAAGATATCAATCTCAACTCATTTTGCGAGCATCATTTCCTGCCCATAGTAGGGAAAGCACATGTAGCCTATATTTCGGGCGGAGAGGTGATTGGCCTGAGTAAAATTAACCGTATTGTAGATTATTTCGCCCGTCGCCCCCAGGTGCAGGAACGACTGACTGTACAAATTGCCAACGAACTGAAAAAGGTACTTAAAACCGATGATGTGGCTGTACTTATCGATGCCAAACACATGTGTGTGTCGTGCCGCGGCATAAAGGATGAGAGCAGTTCCACCGTTACTGCCGAATATAGCGGACGCTTTAAAGACCGGTCGGTACGGGAAGAATTTTTAAGATACTGTGGCGTCTGACGTTTGGGAATAAAGTGCCCCCTGGCACCTTTCGCCGAATGTGAGGCGATTTACCCAGGCAACCGTCCATCCATATCTTTTTTGTTTTCCGGTTTCAGCGGAAATTTCACCGGTTTGTTGTCGCGGGTCGATCGGTAAATGGCCGTGAACAATTCTACCGTTTTCCGTCCGTCCTCACCGGTAACCAGCGGTTGATTTCCGGAATCCAACGCATTCAAAAAATCTTCAATCTGCCGTTCCATGTAAAAAACCGTAGGATCGATGGAGTTGAACAGACCGGAATCTTCTTGTACCCATTTTTCCAGGAGTTTTTCTTCGCCGGGTACAGTCCATAAATCGTTCACCGGTGGCTCCAGCACGTTCGACATTCCGGCAACAAACATTGCACCTCCATCGGTTTGAACACCCACCGATGCGCCATTTTCACCATGTACCTGCACTTTTCCGTAAATGCCCGGTTTTTGTGAGTTACTCACTATGATATTACCGATTCCGCCACTTTTAAATTTTACGATGGCCACGGCCGTGTCTTCCACCTCAATGTACGGGTGGTTCAGGTTTTTCCACAGCCCGTACACTTCGTCAATTTCGCCCATGTACCAAAGCAGGATATCCAGCTGATGCGGCGCCTGGTTCACCAGCACTCCGCCGCCTTCCATTTTCCAGGTTCCTCTCCAGGCATCGGTATCGTAATAGTTTTTATCGCGCCAGCCCAGCATATTTATGGTACCGAATACCGGTTTTCCAATTTTCCCTGCCTGAATGGCCTCTTTTACCCGTTTTACAGGCGCATACCACCGCCGCTGACTGATTACACCCAGGTGAACACCGGAATTGTTGCAGGCATTTATCATCGCATCGCAATCTTCCAGTGTGGAGGCAAGCGGTTTTTCTGCCAACACGTGAATCCCTTCCCGGGCAGCTGCTATGGCTGGCTCCCGGTGGAAAGGGTGGGGGGTACACACAATGGCCAGGTCAATTTGCTGGTTTTTTGCCATTTCCGGAATGGTATCAAAAGCTTCCGTGCCGTGCTGTGATGCAAAATCGACTGCGGTTTGCCGGGTTCGGCTCCAAACGGCAGCCAGCTGCGCATTCGGCAGGTTTTTAATGGCTTGTGCGTGCAGATGCGCTACTTTACCGCATCCCAGGATGGCAATATTGTATTTTTTTGAATCCATAATCAGCTTTTCAGAATATCAGGAAGGGACGAGAATTACTTTATTTAAACCGGGTTCTTTGCTGTAAAGCCGTTGGAACCATTCAGCTCCCTCCGAAAGGGGAGCCACAGCGGAAATCATTTTAGAAACGTCCACTTTTTTGGCAGCCAGCAGATCGAGAACAAGTTCGTATTCTCCATTGATGGCACAGCTTCCCTGCACTGTAATTTCGCGGGTAACCACCTGTTGCAGGGGAAACTGTATTTTGGGGGAAAGATTCCCCACCAGCACCACCGTTCCGCCTTTCCTTGTATTTTCAATGCAGGATTGTACGGTTTCATCAATGCCTACTACTTCAAATGCCAAATCGGCGCCCCGGTTTTTGGTGTGTTTCAATATGTTTTCAGCAACTCCCTTTTCATTTGAATTAAAGGTGAAATCGGCCCCGAATTCCTTGGCAAGTTCCAGTTTTTTGTCGTCGATATCGATGGCGATTACCGGATTGGCGCCAAAAAGTTTGAGCAGCTGCACCACAAAAACACCCACCATCCCGGAGCCTACCACCACCGCACTGTTGCCGGGTTTGATTCCGGAAACATTCAGGGCATGCGCGGCCACGGCAATGGGCTCAACCATGGCAGCTTCCTCAAACGTAACTTCTTCAGGAACACGGTGCAGAATGTGCTGCGGCACAGCCACTTTCTCGGCAAATGCCCCGTGGCGACGGTATTCACCGGGTGAAACGCCCAGCACCTGGCGGTTGTTGCTCAGGTTGTAATGGCCTTTCAGTGTAAACCAGTCGTTAAGCGGGTAAACGGTAGAATCGAAGGTAACCCGGTTGCCTGCGTGCCAGTTTTTAACCTCGCTGCCCGTTTCAATTATAACCCCGGAAGCTTCATGTCCCATCACGATCGGCGGTTTTCGCCGGCCCGTGCTTCCATCCATCCCGTGCACATCGCTTCCACAAATTCCACAGGCTTTTACTTCAATTAATACCTCATCCGGCTGAATTTCCGGCTCCGGAAAATCGCAGTAATTCAGTTGGTTGTATTTTTCGAGAACAAGCGCTTTCATTTTGATTATAATTTTACAGCTGTTGTTACATTTTTTGCTTTTCGCGATTCGAAATTGAAGGTAACTTCACCTTTCCCTTCAATTAAAAACTGGTATTCCACTACCCCGTAACTGCTCAGGGCAAGAAACTGAACTTCCGGTTTTTTTTCTTTGTAAGTTACCTTTTCGAAATGCTTATCGGTTATTTTTCCTCCGGCCACTACTTTTCCTCCGGTAACTTTCAGCATATCCTGCTGGTACAGTTTTTTACTGAAAGCTTCCGCTGTCATGGAAGGAAGGCCTTTTTTGTTTTGCAGTCTCACCCTGACGCGGTTCAGGTTTCCTTCCAGCTTTTTTACCTCGTAAACTTCCATCTCAATTTCCGGAGTATGCCCTGCAGAATGCAGAACCACCGAAGCATTCCGGTGAACTAAATCGGGAAGCATAAAAGGGTGGGGGAGCCGGGAACTCATTTTTACCCACCCACCAATTTCAATTTCACCAAACTGTGGATGATCAAATTTCTCCCACTCTTTGTACATTTCGCCCTGAGTCAGGTAATCGTTAAATTCGAGAAGTTCACGGTTCCTTTCAGTGGAAGTTCCGCGCCCTTCTCCGGTAGTGGACTTGTCGGTTTTCCCCCTGAACGTTTCCTGGTCACGCATAAACAACTCCCCCACAAATCCGAGTATTCCGTGTACAAAATACAAATGCGTGGTGAAATCGCCGTAAGTGGGATAAAGTTCATAGGATGCATGGTACACATAGCCGGGTGTGATTTTTACAGCTTCATTTCCAACGACATCGAATGCAGCAACATCTGAAGGATCGATTCTCGTGGATTTATCGGCTGGTGCGCGCAACCACATTCCGCCATAGTTGTGAAATGCATATCCTACAATGATATTGGGACGGGCAGCAATGTACTCTTCAATAGCTTTTAATCCTACTCCCGAAAGCGGAAAATTGCCGGCACCGCGCTGTACGTAAGGCGGCATCCATTTGCTTCCCCAGTTGCGGTTGGGGTCGAGGTATCCTTCAGCATCTTCGTTCAAACGTCCGTCACCATCGTTATCGATTCCCTCGTAACCGAGCAGGGTATATTCGCCTTTTTCATCCGGTTTTACCCGGACCATAATCCGGGAATCTTCGGGATCGACTTTATAATCACCGTGCGGATCTTTTATCCGCATCTGGGTAATGTTGCCGTCTCCATCCAGATCGTCGGGGCCGTCTTCGTCGAACAGCCCGTCCCCGTCGTCATCTTTCGGAACCCGGATGCTCCGGTTACTGTGGGGGGTGTTTCCATCTTCAAAGAAATGGTAGCGTCCGTCCACGTTTACCACAGGAATAATGTAATGTGCGTTTCTATCCAGCGCTTTTGTAATCTTTTCGTTTTCCCCGTATTTTGTCAACAGCATATTGGCGTAGTACAGGCACACTTCCCCTGCCTGAATTTCGTTGCCGTGAATGTTTCCGTCAACATACACGCCAGGTTTTTCCAGTTCATCACCGGTTTCGGGATTGTTTATAGTAAGGGCATAAATTTCACGGCCTTCTTCGCTTTTGCCAACCACATCGAGTTTTGTGAGCTCCGGGTATGCCTGGTTCAGTGCCCTGAGCGCTTCTTCCACTTCGGCCAAATCGTAATACCTGTCGAAACGCAGGGGAACTTCTATTTTGCCTTTATCTTCCGGAAATGCGGAATAGGCATGTGAAACCAGCAGGAAAAATATTATTAAACGTTTCATAACTAACCTCCCATGTTTATTTGTTTCACCTTCTCCCCGAAAACAGCCGATTCAATTTTGGCTGAAATGTCTGCTCTTTTGTTTGCTTTGATTAACCAGGTTAATTTTTTTACCTGGTTGCCTCCAATGCTTCCCAGCGGAGTGCGCTTCTGTCCTTCCAGCAGTTCGAAGTCGCCATCCAGAACAATCACTACGGGGGCAGGCTGGTTGTTGCGTTGTCCCATTGCAATGGGATAGGACAGGGTTCCGTTGTTTTCTACAAACAGCTCCAGTTTAAAAACACCGGCACCCAAACCGGTTACCTTTTCTTCGGTGATTGAAATTTGAGGAAGCTTTTTGGTGAGTTGCAGCAGCCAGGGCAGTTGAATGTTCAGCAGTGAATCTATTCTTTCCGCTTTTGGAGTGGTTTCCAGGTATGGTACAAATCCGCCAATTTCCACCTCGCCCAAATCAGGATG
The DNA here is from genome assembly GCA_964443035.1 of uncultured Tangfeifania sp. GTDB lineage: Bacteria > Bacteroidota > Bacteroidia > Bacteroidales > Prolixibacteraceae > Tangfeifania. Next base: position 2,860 of record CAYUBV010000090.1, on the reverse strand, counting down.
CTGGTAGGTTTGCCAGTCAACAAAACCGTTTCCTTCCCATTCTTTATCAGACCAGGCTAACAGCGCTTTCTCCTTATCGCTTAAACCTCCTTTTTTGTTTTCGTTTTTCTCCTCCTCCTTTTCATCGTTTTCATCAGTATTGGTTTTAGGAACCGAAAACAAATTCATACTGAATGAGGGCACTCCGAGATGATAATAGGCCCACAATTCGAACGATCCATCCTTGGCAGGAACCGTATCGGCCATCTCGGTATTAAAACTTTTTTCCTTTAGAAACTCCTTGTATTCTTTTGAAAATTTGTTGTAAAACTTAAGGTCTTCCTTCTGTGGGTTTACGGCTGCTCCCAGCCCCAGCATCCCGGCTACCATTGCAGGAGTAACCTCCGTGCCGCCCGGAACGAGTTCTTTAACCATCTCAATCACTTCGTCCATACTGTAGGTTTTGTTTTCTTCTGCATCTAACCTGCGCGCAAAACGGGACGGAATTTTTATTTTGTCGAGGTTGACATCCCCCTTCCGGTTGCTTGCAGGTGGAACCAGGCAAAAGTTGGAACTGCCCAGGGTGAATACCATTGCAATTTCGGGCCGGTCAAAAATAAATTGCAGGAGACCGTAAACTTCCGGTGCCTGTCCGGGCCATATTCCCGCCTCTTTATTCTCTTCAGGGAAAAGGTGAGGGAAGGCAATTCCCACATTGATCCCACCTTCACCGTCTTCGTTGTATTTCCCGTCGCCATCGTTATCGAGGCCTTCCGGGAAAATTTTATATTTCCCGCGTTCGTTATTTTTTGTGTCGGCACGCACCATAATGCGGGAGTCTTCTTCCGAAACGTTGTGTGTTCCCTCCGGGCTTTTTACCCGCATTTGGGTTATCCATCCGTCACCGTTCAAATCGTCCACCCCGTCTTCGTTCACTGCATCGTCGGCATCGTTGTTAATTTCAAAATCATTGACCGTGCGGCCATATTTTACATTGGAAAAGTAGCCACTTGCGGCATCAGGATTGGGATTCGGAAGAATATACCACTTCATTCCGGAAGTGTAGTTTGTTGAATCAATCAGCATGGTTGCCAGTCGCAGTGCCCCTTCGGTTGCAAGCGGTATGTTCCCTTCAAAATTGGCCCCCACAAAAACGGCAGGCACATCCTGTTGGTTGCTCCCTATTTCCAGGATGGTTACTTGTTTGCCCCCGGGGCTGGTTGCAACCTCGTGAAGTTTTGTGACTTCTGCATTGTTTTGTTGAAATTCCTGCAGCATTTGCCGGACTTCGCCGGGGGTATGGTATTTGATAAATGAATGCTCGTTTTGGGCCAAAAGGATTTTCCCTGGTAAAAGCATTACGCATAAAACCAAATAATTGATTGCTTTGTGGGACATATTTTACAGGTTGCTGGTGAAAATTTAAATTTGGCTAAAGTCCATTGGGGTTAAAAATATTTTTCTCACTTTACTCACCGTGTCGGCATATTCTTCTTTCACCCGCATGGTATTCCATTCATCGCTCACCCGGAACTTGTCCCAGTTAGCGTCCCGTTCTTCCATATCTTTAAACCAAAGCATATAAACGAGGGCAGGCATGTCGCGTCCGGCAAGCAATTCACCAAAAAACAGCGGGTGCAGCCCCACTTTTTCAAAAAGCGGAAGTTCTTCGTCATCAAACATTTTAACTTTCCGGCGGAAAGCATCTTCGTTGTAACTTTCATAAATACGCAACTCGAACAGTCCGCGGTCTTTTGCCGGTGATTTAAACTGCGGGATTCCACTGAACGCTTCCATTAAATAGGTGTCGTAACGGTCGAAAACCGGTTGACTCGCAGGAAGGTCGAAATAACTTTTTGCGGCATCCAGGAAGGTTTTGTCTGTTTTCATCCCCTGTACCGCATCCCAGTAATCGGCCGGACTTTTGTGGGTATGTAGAATATATACACGTGGAGGTTCTTCCAAACTATATTCGCTGAACGCACCCACTGTTGCCCCTTTTTTGCTGAGAAAGGGGATTACTGCATCGGTATAATACTTTTTTAACTGGTTTACACCCCCTCCACCAGAAAATTGGTAAACTTTCAGTTCATAGATGTCTTTTTCCGGAGGAGGAGCCGGGCTGGCGTTTAAATTGCCTGCTGCAAAGGCTGTACCCGCCACTGCAGCTGATTTTTTCAGGAATGATCTTCTTTTCATTTTTTTTGGATTTTTTTATTGGTGCCAATATACAAATTATTGTTAAGAACATAAACTGATCGGGCCTGGCATATTTTAGCGGAGTCACTTTGCAGACTATGGCATAAAAATTGGAAAAACAAAGTGAGCATTTTTGTATTAAGTTAATACTTAGGAATGAATATGTACGTTTATTATAAAAATTTAATGCCATGAAAAAGTCAATCGTAGTTACGTTTTTATTACTTTTCTCTGCTTCACTTATCGCGCAACCAGTGCTTGATCTGGGTATAAAAGCAGGGGTAAACAATTCAAAGGTTACATTTAAATCAGAAGAGTTTACTTCCGAGTCAATCGTAAAAACACACATTGGAGCATTTGGCCGTGTTGGATGGGGAAGTATCTATGTACAGCCCGAAGCCTATTTCAGCTCAAAGGGCGGGGAAGTGTTTGAAGAAGGTGCCGGTCCTTCTGATATTTCCGGCCGGTTTGATTATGATAATTTAGATGTTCCTGTTTTATTGGGTGTAAAACTCATTGATGGAGGAATGTCAAATGTTCGGGTGATGGCAGGACCGATGTTCAGCATAATGACCTCAAACCGGATCGACAGTGATGTCCTCACCAACGAAGATTATTATAAGGACCATTATTTTGGATATCAGTATGGAGTGGGTGTGGATGTCTGGAATTTCTTTTTGGA
>CAYUBV010000089.1:0-10100 GCA_964443035.1 uncultured Tangfeifania sp. | reverse complement strand
CCGACCGAAACCTTATTCCCTTTAATTTCACCAGAACGTCGGGACTCCGTTCCGGCTATCTTCGATTTTTACTGCACCGCCTGATCGGGCAGCCTCGAAGCGACGGCACCCGGGCGATGTCTTGTTCCGGCACCTTGTGCCGGAATTAAGCGTTAACCTACTGTGATTCGGTTACGCAGCAAGAGCGTAATTTTCTTCGCCAATTATGATTTTGGTTATTATTTTTTACGGGTCAACAACCAAAACCCGGCATGCTTACTTGCCTCTTCTACCCGCTGTCAAAACCAGTCAGCCCCTGGTAGAAAATGGCAATTTTGCCAAAGAACTGGACGACAAAAGTACTAAAATCGTGCCAATATAAAATAAATTATCAGCTAATTCAGACTTCGATAAATTCACGGTAGTGATCGTACCGTTCAAAAATCTGCTCTACGTAGGTATAAGGCTCAATTCCACGCACATAACCGTATTTAATACCCTCTTTGTTGTAGTTATCCGGGTAACTTAATTCCAGAATCATTTTCTCCACATTATCATCCCAGCGGTCGGGATCGAGGTTGTTCATTTCGGCCAGTGTCCGGGCATCGAGCACATGATAATAGCCACAATTATAGGAAGCCAGTGTAAATTTTATTCGCTGAACCGAGTCTTCTATTTCTTCGAAACTATCCCATAAACGTTTTACGAATTGGGTACCGCCACGAATGCTCTGCTCCGGGTTCATTCTGTTTTCAACACCCAGTTCTTCTGCAGTCGCCGGCATAATCTGCATCAACCCGCCGGCACCTGCCCAGGAACTGGCATTGGGATCGAACCTCGACTCCTGATAAATTTGCGAAGCCACCAGCCGCCAGTCCCAGCCAATATTTTCGGCATTTTCTTTTATCAGTTCATCGTATTGGCTGATGCTGTTATTCGTCAGGCTGTAAAAATCGCTTTGAATTCTCTGTCTGAAATTCCGTCTGTTTTTGAAATACTTATTATAAATGACATAGTAATCTACTTCATCTTTCATTTCTGCCAGCCAGTCATTCACTTCTGCCAAAAGTTCAGGAGAATGCGGACTTACTGCCCAGGCAATGCGCTGCGAAAAACTTATGGGAACATCAATATCGAGGCTGTGGTAGTAAGAAGCATTAATACGTGCAATATTATCGTCGGCAACCGTGTATTTGATCTCACCGTCGACTACCATTTTTATGATTTTATCGGTTGAAAGGTCTCCGGGCAACGTATCGATGTAAATTTCGCCACCAATTTCCCGCGACAGATTTTTCAACCTTCTGAAGTAGGATGAATTTTCACGCACCGAAACCGTGTCGCCTATCAACTCAATGGCATCGTGTACCAACTCCTCTTCAATGGCGCTCCACTTCATATTCCGCCAGTTTTCGGGTTTCCGTTGCACAAGCACCTGGTGGGTCAGGTATAAATAATCAGTGAAAGTCACTTCCTCCTTCCGGTCGGAAGTAATTGTAATTCCATGAGCAACCAAATCAATCTCAATGTTATTCACCACTGTAAGCAGGCTGTCGATGTTTTGTGATACAATAATTTCAAGTTCCACCCCGAGGTGATCGGCAAAACGCTTCAGTAAATCATATTCAAAACCCATAGCCTGGCCGCGATATAGAAAATAGCTGGTGCCGCTGTAAGTTGTAAGGGCCGTAAGTTTTCCCTTGTTTCGGATTTTTTCGAGTGTCCGGGCATTAGCAATTTCAGAATAACCATTGGTATCAGGCCGGCTCTTTTCAGATTTTTGCGTGCAAGCTGAAAAAATGCTTAAAAACAGTATGACTAATAAAAAATCTCTCATAAGGTTTTATTTTATTAACACAAGTTTTGTTCCTTTGTTTTCAGGCAGTAAGAATCCGACCAATATAGTTTAATACAATTAAGCAAAAAAAAAAATCCAAAAAAAAAAGAAAAAAATGAACTACTTTCAGATTTTAGGCATTGTATTCGGACTAATTGCGTTTCTGAAACCATTTTACATGCACCTGCTGCCCTGGGACGAAAACAGGTTTATTGCAAGGGCCTATACCAGAAAAAGACCTGCCTGGATAATTCCGGTTGCAATTTTTGGGCTGCTGCTGGTGGGCTTCACCTGGTACAAAGAATTCACAACCGAAATCCGCTATTCTATTGTTATTTCCATTATGTTTTCGCTCACAGCTATTAAAGCCATCTTTTTTATATTCAATTATCAAAAATTTCAAAAATGGGTGGCTGGATTGCTCAGCAGTGAAAAAAGCAAAAAAGTGGTGATAGTAGATATTTTTGCAGGGCTTTTCGGCCTGGCACTGATTATTGCTTCAATAGTATTGCTATAAATTTAAACCTGTTGCTTTATTTCGGTTTTATATAAACAGTTCCCTCAGTGCACCAAAAAAATCTTCTTCCCAGCCTTCTGAAATATTTTCGAAAGCTTCGTCCGGAATATTGGTATGCCGCAATTCAACACTGGTACCTTTTTTATCGGGATGAAGCTTTATTGTCACAATCGAAGCTTCCGGCTGTTCTCCAAAAAACCATTGCTGAACAATTTTTTCATTCTCTTTAAATTCCAGGTTTATTCCCGAAATACTGCCTCCAAATAACGAAAATTCAGTTCCGGCAACCGGCTCCATCACCGCATCTTCTCCCGTCCATATTTCAACCATTTTTTTATTTGTGAGCGCGCTGTAAACATCTTTGGGCTCTGCATGGAGTATAAAATAGCGTTTTAAATCTTTCATACTATTAAAGTTGTTTATTTTCAGTGGTATAGTATGGAACTCGCATGTACTTTAATTATTCTCTTGGGTGTAAATATTTTACATGCTCGTTTCATAGCAATAAAATTGTTTCTCAAATTTAAGCGTTTAACGTGAAATAACGAATTTAGCGAGACAACTTCGTAATTTTTAATCATTTTTGGGGACTAAACTGAATGAACAAAAAGAGCGTCAATTCCTTTAATGAATCTACTTTCAAAATTAAAATAAAAAAATAATGAAAAATCTTTTATTGATCCTTATTGCCTTATTTTGGGTAAACTCTGGTTCGGCCCAAATCAATGCCAAACTGATGCGCTACATGGATGTTTCCGATTCTCAAATTGTATTTGTTTACGGCGGCGACATCTGGGTAGTTGACAAAAACGGAGGCACGGCGCTTTCGGTTACCAGCTCGCCGGGAGAAGAGTCGTGGCCACGGTTTTCGCCCGATGGAAAGTCAATTGCTTTTACAGCTCAGTACAATGGGAATTCCGATGTTTTTGTAATGCCGGTTACAGGAGGTGTTCCAACACGGATTACCCACAACGCTTTTCCCGACCGGTTGATTGACTGGCACCCCGACGGCAAAAGATTATTGTTCGCTTCGTCGCGTGAAATGGGTGCACGGGGGCTGAACGAATTTTTTATGGTTGAAAAAGAGGGTGGTTTCCCTGAAAAACTTACGGTTCCTTACGGAGAACTGGCCAGCTTTTCGCCCGATGGAAAAGAACTGGCCTATATCACAAAAATTACTGAAAACTATCCGTTTAAAAGATACCGGGGAGGTTTGACTTCCGACATTATTATTTATGATTTTGAAAAACAGGCCACCGAACGTATTACCGAAAACAAAGCCAATGACGGAAAACCTGTGTGGGCCGGTAATAAAATCTATTTCCTGTCGGACAGAGGTAAAAACATGCGCCTGAATATCTGGGAATACGATACCAGATCAAAAGAAAAAAAACAGGTGACCTTTTTCAAAGATTTCGACATTTCGTTTATTTCCGGCGGACCGGAAGAAATTGTTTTTGAAATGGGTGGCGATTTGTATTTGATGGATCTCGACAGCCAGGAATACAGAAAGATAAACATTAATGTTGTCAGCGATTTGTCGGTTGAAATGCCGCAAAGCAAAGACGTAAGCAAAAACATTGCAAACGTAACAGCATCGCCGGGTGGCAAACGTGTTGTTTTCGAGGCCCGTGGTGAACTGTTCAATGTTCCGGCAGAAGAAGGTTTTACCTGGAACATGACCCAGTCGAGCGGTGCTTTCGACCAAAGTCCGGCCTGGTCGCCCAACGGAAAAACCGTTGCTTACTGGAGCGACAAATCAGGAGAATATGAGCTCTACCTTCAGGATGGTAAAGGTGAAAAAGAAGCGAAAAAACTGACCAACCGCAAAAAAGGATTTGGTTACACACCTTACTGGTCGCCCGACAGCAAAAAAATTGCGTTCATCGATGAAACCAATACCATTTTTATTATCGATGCTGAAACAGGCGAGGTATCCGAAGCCGGAAATACCCGCTGGAATATTGGCCACGGCTCCCGTTACGGCTATCCCATTTCATGGTCGCCCGACTCCAAATGGATTGCTTTTACAAAAGGACTCGATAATTCGAACGGGGCAGTTTTTGTGTTTAATATCGAAGAGGAAGAATCGCAACAGGTAACGTCAGGTTTTTACGACGACAATTTCCCGGTTTTCAGTACCGACGGAAAATACCTTTTCTACCTCACCAAACGTAACATGGACGCTGCCTACTCATCGCTGGGTGATGGCACCTGGATTTATCCGAATTCTATCCAGATTGCTGCCATCAGTTTAACAAAGGATGCTCCGTCGTTGCTCGCAGCTAAAAACGATGAAGTGGAAATAAAAGAAGAGGAGAAAGATAAAAAGAAGAATGAAGCTGAGAATAAAGAGAAAGAACAAGAGGATGACAAAGACAATAGTGAGGATAAAAAAGAGGAAGAGGAAACGAAGGTAGAAATTGATTTTGAGAATGCTGAAGCACGCCTGGAAATACTTCCGCCAGATGCAGGAAATATCAGCATGCTGATTCCTTTCGAGGGGAAACTGGTTTACCTGCGCCGCCCGAATACCGGTTCAGGAGAGCGTTCTTCCTCGCTTCACTTTTTTGATTTTAAAGAACGTGAAGACAAAGAAATAATGGGCAATGTAAGTCGTGCAGCCGCAACTGCCGACGGAAAAGCAATCGTGGTTTCCAGCCAGGGAAAATACGGAATCATTCAACCGGCTCCCGATCAAAAAATTGAAAAACCAATACCCACCGATGAACTTGTGATGGAACTGGTTCCGAAAGAAGAGTGGAAACAGATTTTCATGGATACCTGGCGCCGCCACCGCGATTTCTTTTACGATCCGAACATGCATGGCCTCGATTGGAAAGGTCTGCGCGATCGTTACGGGAAACTGCTCGATGATGCCCGCACCCGCTGGGATGTAACCAATCTGCAATTAAATCTTGCAGCCGAATTAAGCGCCGGCCACACTTACGCCGGAGGTGGCGACACTGAGAATGCCCCATCCCGAACCAACGGATTTCTCGGAATTAACTGGGAATTGGATGATGGTAAATACCGCATCAAAAAAATTGTGAAGCCTGCAATTTGGGACACTGAAGTGCGATCTCCGTTCGATAAACCCGGCATGGAGGTGGAAGAAGGAGATTACATTCTATCGGTAAATAATATGAATCTCAGTCCGGAAAAAGATCCGTATGCTGCATTCGAAGGGTTGTCGGGAAAAACGGTTTCCCTGGAAATCAGCAAAACCGGGAAAAAAGAGGATGCTAAAGAAGTGGTGGTAAAATGCCTCTCTCCCGGCCAGGAAAACAGGCTTCGCTACCTGGCATGGATAGAAAACAACCGCAAAATGGTAGACGAACTTTCCGACGGCCAGTTGGGATATGTTTACATGTCGAATACGGCAGCACGCGGACAACTGGAACTGGTGCGGATGTTTTACGGCCAGCTCCACAAGAAAGGTTTTATCATCGATGAGCGATTCAACGGCGGTGGCCAGTTGGCAGACCGTTTCCTGGAACTGTTGCAACGACCGGTGACCTACAATTTGCACTGGCGCCACGGAAAAGATCACACCAACCCTGTTAAAACCAACACAGGCCCGGTGGGAATGCTCATAAACGGCTGGGCCGGTTCGGGTGGCGACGGACTGCCTTGGGCTTTCAGGGAACTGGAAGCAGGCCCCATTGTTGGTGAGCGGACACTCGGAATTCTGATTGGACCGGCAACCGGGCACCGTTTAATCGACGGCGGCTCGATTACAGTGCCGGGGGCGCGTTTGTATGACAACGCCGGACACTGGTTTTGGGAAGGAGAAGGCGTTGCACCCGATATTAAAATTTGGGACGACCCGAATATGTTGATGAAAGGCCGCGATCCGCAAATGGAAAAAGTGGTGGAGGAAGTTTTGAAACTTACCAAAGCAGAAAAACACAAAATGACTCCTGCCCCGCCGCTTGAAGACCGCACTTCAAAAGGACTTCAAAAAGAAAAATAAAGTTGCAGTTCTGAAAAATATTAAGAGGCTGTTTCAATTTAAGGCATTGAAACAGCCTCTTTTTTTATTCCATACATGCGAGATATTTTTTTAATCCTTTGCTTTTTTCTGTTTTATAACACTTTTCAGTGAAAATAATGGCGCAATTATTAAACAGTAAAAAATACTTTTTTAGATTTACAATCTTAATTCAAAATAATGGATTATTACAAGCAACAATCTAAATTTCATGTAGCCGTTGATTGTGTAATATTTGGTTACGAAGAAGGACAACTAAAACTATTGCTCTATCCGCGCGCATTTGAGCCTGTAAAAGGTTCGTGGTCGTTAATGGGTGGTTTTGTGCAGGAAAACGAGTCGGCAGACGATGCTGCGAGCCGGGTTTTAAAGCAGACCACCGGTCTCGATGATATTTTCCTGGAACAGGTTGCTGCCTTTTCTGATCCTGAACGCGAAATTTTTGAACGCGTAATCAGCATTGTCTATTTTGCGTTAATACGCATCGACCGCTACAAAAAAAGCAGGCCAGAAGAATTCGGTGCAAAATGGTGGCCGATAAATGAAGTACCCGCTTTAATTTTCGACCATGAGGATATGGTAAAACAGGCATTAAAAAAGCTGCAGCAAAAAGCCGGAACCAGTTTGGCGGGCAGCGAACTCTTGCCGCGAAAATTCACCCTGCTTCAACTACGAAAACTTTACGAAGCCATTTACCAACGTGAATTTGATCCCGGAAATTTCCGAAAAAAAATGCTCTCGCTCGATGTGCTGGAAAAGATGGATCAGAAAAATTCTACCGAATCGAAAAAAGGAGCTTACTATTATAAAGTAAAAGCCCATAAAGTGGCAGAAGAACAGGAACGGATTATAAAATACTGATATCTAAATGACTTATAACTGCATTGAACCAAAAATTAAACTATGAGTACACTTGACTGGATTGTCCTTGGACTGTTTGCACTGGGACTGGTAGGAATCGTTCTTTGGGTTTTAAAGAAAGAAGATAAAAACACAGCCGATTATTTTCTGGCGGGGCGCGATGCCACCTGGATTGCTATCGGGGCCTCGATATTTGCATCGAACATCGGCTCTGAACACCTGGTAGGTTTGGCGGGTTCAGGAGCCGAAAGCGGAATGGCGATGGCCCACTGGGAAATGCACGGCTGGATGATTTTGATGCTGGGGTGGCTTTTTGTTCCGTTTTATGCCCGAAGCAAAGTTTTCACAATGCCTGAGTTTCTTGAAAGAAGATACAATCCACAGGCACGTTCTTTTTTATCGATCATCTCATTGGTCAGCTACGTTCTGACAAAAGTTGCAGTTACGGTTTATGCCGGCGGCGTGGTTTTTAAAGATGTTTTCGATATTGAATACATCACCGCCTTTGGTTACGATATCGACTTTTTCTGGGTAAGCGCCATTGGGCTGGTAGTACTTACAGGGCTTTATACCACTTTTGGCGGAATGAAAGCAGTACTTTACACCTCGGTGCTGCAAACCCCTATTTTGCTGATTGGTTCCATTGCCGTGCTGGTGCTCGGACTTGCAAAAATTGGCGGCTGGAATGAAATGATGGAAATTGCGCGTGCAAATGTTACCGTGCACGGCGATTCGATGACCAGCCTTATTCGCTCGCCAAAGGACCCGGATTTCCCGTGGACAGGTGTAATTCTGGGCTCAGCAATTATCGGTTTCTGGTACTGGTGTACCGACCAGTTTATTGTACAGCGCGTGCTTTCGGGCCGCGATATGAAACAGGCGCGGCGCGGAACTATTTTCGGAGCCTACCTGAAACTCACACCCGTATTTATTTTTCTCATTCCCGGGATGATTGCATACGGGCTTCAGCAAAAAGGACTGTTTGTGCTCGAAAACAACGACGCAGCCTTTTCTACAATGGTTAAGGAATTACTCCCAATCGGATTTAAGGGCATTGTAATTGGTGGCATACTGGCAGCATTAATGAGTTCACTTGCTTCGCTGTTTAATTCATCGGCCATGCTCTTTACCGTTGATTTCTATCAGAAATACCGGCCAAATCTCGATGAAAGGCATTATGTAAAAGTTGGGCGAATGGCCACTGTTGTTGTTGTACTGCTCGGAATTGCCTGGATTCCGGTAATGAGAGGACTCGGTAAAGTGCTTTACGAATACCTGCAGGATGTGCAGTCGTTGCTCGCTCCCGGAATTGCAGCCGTTTTCCTGCTCGGTGTTATTTCGAAAAGAACAACACCTGCGGCGGGCATATGGGGATTGATAATCGGTTTTACACTGGGAATGACGCGCCTCGGGTTGAATATATTCGCAGATTCAATTGCCGAAGAATCGCTCATTTACCAGATTTTCCTGGTGCACAACTGGCTCCATTACGAAATATACCTTTTCTTTTTGGTTATAATTGCAATGGTAATTATCAGCTATTTTACCAAACGAAAAGATCCGTCCCTGATTACCGGCCTTACCATTCGGTCGGCCTCGGCTGAACAAACTGCCGAAACCAGGCTATCATACAACAACTGGGACATTGTAAATTCAATAATAATAATTGCCATTATCCTGGTATTCTATGCCTATTTCTGGTAAGAAAAAAATTTAAAATATATGGAAAATAGCTGCCGTTTCTGGTGGCTATTTTTTATTTTAGAGGATATTTAACTTGCATATGTACGATATAATTGGCGATGTACACGGATACGCCCAACCGCTAAAAAGTCTTTTAAAAGAGTTGGGTTACAAAAAAACAAACGGCACCTATTTCCATCCGGAACGAAAGGTTATTTTTGCAGGTGACTTTTTAAACCGTGGCCCGCAAATCAGGAAATCAATGCGAATGGTGCGCAAAATGGTTGAAAGTGGAAATGCACTGGCAATTTTGGGAAACCACGAAATAAATGCAATCATTGCAGGTATCGATGACAAAAAGGGCAATCCGCTTGTTAGCCCTCCGCTCAAAAATTTCATATCGGTATTAAAAACACTTAACGCTTTTTCTAAATATGAAGAAGAATGGAAAAGTCACCTGAAATGGTTACGCACTCTTCCGTTGTTTCTTGAGATGGATGGAATTCGCGTAATTCATGCCTGCTGGAACGATAAAGCTGTCGATTATCTGCGAAATAATATTCCGGAAGGGAAAATACCCAAAAAAGTATTCCGTAAAATTTTTAAACATCCCGATTCCGAATTGGCCGAAAACATCTGGCACATCACAAAAGGGCTTCAAATGCAGATGCCCGGAGATTTAAAAATCATCAGTAATAAAGGAATCTCTCCGCGGTCGTTCAGAATGAAATGGTGGGATTCCCCCAAAGGAAAAACCTTTAAAGAAATTTCTTTTGAAAGTAAATATGAGCTTCCGGCCTACACGGTGCCTGAAGAAATTCTGCCGGAATGCGAGCCGTATCCTGAAAATGCACCTATCGTTTTTTTCGGGCATTATTGCCGCCACAGCGGGCCGTTTATTATCCGGCCCAACGTTTGCTGTGTCGATTCCTGTGTTACAGGCAGCAGAGTTTTAACGGCTTACCGCTGGGAAGGTGAGAAAGAACTCCGGGAAACAAATCTTATTCAGACCAAAAAATAATTTGATTTTTACAGCGCTGTCTTACAGGAACTTACAATGAATTTTAAAATTATTATTTTTTTGTATTGCAGAAAAAAAAAGAAAGTATATATTTGCATCACCTTAACAAAAGCGAACAGCTTAAAAGAAGGAAGTTCTAAAAAGAATTTAAACAAAATGGTGGCGTAGTTCAGTTGGTTAGAATATCGGCCTGTCACGCCGAGGGTCG
>CAYUBV010000088.1:8919-10162 GCA_964443035.1 uncultured Tangfeifania sp. | reverse complement strand
CCGCAACCATGTGGATAAGATTATTTTAAGCAGCGTGGTGCCGTCACTGGTGCATCCTTTCAGCGAAATGGTTTCGGCGTTGTTTACCGAAGCGGTTATTGTGGTTGTAAACCCTGAAATTTATCCGCGGCTGCCCATCAAAGTGTTAAATCCTTACCAGATTGGTGCCGACCTGGTTGCCAACGCTGTGGCGGCTTACCAGAAATACGGAACCCTGACCACTGTAGTCGATTTTGGAACGGCGCTCACTTTCACTACCATCGGTAAAAATTCGGAAATCAGAGGAGTGGCTATCGCGCCGGGGTTGCGAACTGCAGTTGGCGCACTTGCCGCAGGAACCGCCCAGTTGCCATACGTTCATCTTGTACCGCCGCCATCGGTGCTGGGCGAAAATACCCTACATGCCATTCAGTCGGGTGTGGTTTACGGCTTTACCGGAATGGTTGACTCCATGATTGAACGCACGCAAAATGAAATAGGCGAAACACTGAATGTGGTTGCCACCGGAGGACTCAGCAAAATAATTGTCCCGCTCACCAAGCATGTAAAAAATGTGGAACCACTGCTGACACTGGACGGACTGAGACTGATTTCAATGTTTTCAGAGTAAAATATTTTTGATGCTTTGTTAGTATTTTGATTCTTTTTCAATTTTATCCCGAATAGATTCTTCCACAAAACTATTTAAAGACATTTGCTCTTCCTGGGCCAGCAATGCAGCTTTATAATGGAGTTTTGGAGAAATTCTGACATTAAAACTTCCTTTGAAAGGTTTTTCGGGTTCTCTGTTATTTTCATTGCAATCATCGAGGTAAGAATCTACAGCTTCCTGAAAATCTTTTTCCAGTTCTTTACCGGTTTTGCCCTCGTAGGATAATAAGCTTTTTATTCCGAGAACTTTGCCAAAAAACAAATCATCTTCCCTGCTGTATTCGATGCTTCCGGTGTATCCTTTATAATTCAATTGTTTCATAACTTCAATAGCTCCTTCAGTTGTTTTAACTGGTATTTCTTCATAATTCCTGATGGATGAGGTTTATGCATGTTTATTGCCCTTCCTTCAGAATTAATAAATTTTACTCTTGAACCCGATGTTTTTCCTTTTCTCATTTCATGAAAACCAAAATGATTTAACAATTTGACCATCTCATCATAATGAAAATCAGATGGAATTTTTAAAAATCGGGATATTAACTTTTCTGTTTTTGTCACAACACAAATGTAACTATATTTAGTTGCAAAA
>CAYUBV010000088.1:0-8819 GCA_964443035.1 uncultured Tangfeifania sp. | reverse complement strand
CGAAGTCTGTCTTCCCGCTCGTTCAGGTTTTGGCGGGTGGCCTGCAATTCGTCCAGTAACATTTCAATTTCCGATGAACTGCCTGATTTTAAGGCGTCGAGCTGTTTTTGTAAGATGGCCTGTTCTTCCTGAAACGATTCCACTCTTTGTTTCTGAACATTCAGGTTATACAATGCTTCTTCCAGCCGACTTTCCAAATCATCGTTTTTGTTTGATAATTGTTCATTCCGGCTTTTGAGTTCTGCATTTCTTGCTTCCAGGTTGATTTTTGCCTGTTTCAGTTGATCGTTTTCGGCTGTCAGTGTTTCCACTTTGTCCTGCACTGCATTAAATTGTTTTGTTGAAACACACGACGACAATAAGATCAAACCGCTAAAAAATAATATTTTATGAACAGTTCTCATTTTTTTAGATTTTTATTCGGGTTAAATTTACTTCTTTTGTATTGCGAGAACAAATTTGTGTTCACTGAGTTTAAACATTACAGGGTTCATAAATTATTTAGTTTTGATAATTGTATTGCGAGAGATGGATAAAGTGAAGGAAAAATTGCTCAAAAAAATTGATAGTCCGGCTGATTTAAGAAAATTCGATCCCAAACAGTTGCCTGAAGTTTGCGAAGAGTTAAGAGAATATATTATTGACGAAGTTTCCACAAATCCCGGCCATTTTGGAGCCAGTCTTGGTGTGGTGGAACTTACCGTCGCTTTGCATTATGTTTACAATACACCTTATGACCTGCTGGTGTGGGATGTGGGGCACCAGGCTTACGGACATAAAATTTTAACCGGACGCCGGGATAATTTTCACACCAACCGCCGGCTGAAAGGAATCAGTGGTTTCCCAAAACGCGAAGAAAGCGAGTACGATACTTTTGGCGTCGGGCACTCTTCTACATCCATTTCAGCAGCATTGGGAATGGCTGTGGCTGCCGGGTTGAAAAATGAAAACGACCGCAAAATTGTGGCCGTTATCGGCGATGGGGCCATGACCGGCGGGATGGCTTTTGAGGCGCTGAACAATGCCGGTGGCAGCAAATCCGATCTGCTTGTTATCCTCAACGATAACAACATGGCCATCGATCCGAACACCGGTGTTATCGGGCAGTATCTGCTGAATATTTCCAAATCGCACACCTATAACCGGATGAAAAATGATGTGTGGGAAGGCCTGGGAAAACTCGACGGATTCGGAAAGAAAACGCGGAAAATTATTCAGAAAAACCAGCATGCATTAAAAAACATGCTGCTCAAACAAAACAATCTTTTTGAAGCGTTCGATTTCAGGTATTTTGGCCCCATCGACGGGCACGATGTGGAATACCTCGCCGATGCGTTGAATGATTTAAAGGATATTCCCGGCCCGAAGTTGTTGCATGTTGTCACCAAAAAAGGAAAAGGGTTTAAACAGGCCGAGCTCGATCAGACCAAATATCATGCTCCCGGATTGTTCAACAAGAATACCGGTGAAATTCTTTCGTGCGGATGCCTTGTGGATAAAGCGCCGAAATTTCAGAATGTGTTTGGCGAAACACTGGTTGAGCTGGCCGGACAAAATAAAAAAATTGTGGGAATTACACCTGCCATGCCTTCCGGTTGTTCCATGAACCTGATGATAAAACAAATGCCCGACCGTGCTTTTGACGTGGGAATTGCCGAGCAACATGCGGTAACTTTTTCAGCAGGGCTGGCTACCCAGGGAATGGTGCCTTTCTGCAACATCTATTCAACATTTATGCAGCGGGCCTACGACCAGGTGGTGCACGATGTGGCGACCCAGAACCTGCATGTTGTATTTTGCCTCGACCGCGGCGGGCTGGTGGGAGAGGATGGCCCGACTCACCACGGTGTGTTCGATATTGTTTATATGCGATCGGTTCCCAATATGATTGTATCGGCCCCGATGGATGAAATTGAATTGCGTAACCTGATGTATACGGCCCAGCTCGACGAAATCGGCCAGCCGTTTTCAATCCGCTATCCCCGCGGATGTGGCACTAAGCTTGATTGGAAAAAGCCTTTCGAAAAAATAGAAGTGGGAAAAGGCCGCCAGCTTTCTGAAGGCGAAGATTTAGCCATTTTAACTATAGGCAAAACAGGCGTATTTGCGCAACGGGCAGTAAAATCGCTCGAACGAAAAAATATTTCGGCCGCACACTACGACCTGCGCTTTGTGAAGCCGCTCGACGAAGAGCTGCTCACCTCGGTGTTTGAAAAATATAAATACATTTTAACCGTAGAAGATGGTGTTATAAAAGGTGGTTTCGGAAGCGCCGTCCTTGAATTTATGGCTGAGAACGGTTTGTCGGCCCATGTAAAAGTAATGGGTATTCCCGATAAATTTATCGAGCACGGAACACCTGATGAACTGTATAAATTGTGTGGAATCGATCACAAGGGAATTGCAAAGGCTGCGCTGAAAATGCTGGGCCAATAATAATTTGTTTTTTCCGTCGTTTTGAACTAAACTAATTTAAACGATCGCACTTTGGATATTTACCTGAAAAGAAAACGTGGAAAATTTTTGCTGCTGCTGGTCGCTATTTTAATTGGCGTTGCATCATTGCTGTATACCAACTGGCTGACAGACAAAATGGCCCGCGAAGAAAGGAAAAAAGTAGAACTTTGGGCCGAAGCTACCAGGCGGTTTGCCGAGCCCGTAGTTGAAAGTACCAGCAAGGCTGCAATCGAACGGCTGAATACTTCCTACCTGACATTGCTTCAGGCGATTGCCGAGCAAAATACAACCATCCCGATAATTATTGTGGAAGAAGACGGTTCGTTTAACACCGATGCCAACATCAGTTACAGCGAAGGACGCCGGCAGCAGGTGTTAAGCAGTGAACTGGAAAAAATGAAAGGTTATTCCGATCCTATTCCCATCGTTCTCTCCGATGAAAATACGCTTTACTTATACTACCGAGAGTCGAATATCCTGCGAAACCTGCGCTATTACCCGGTGGTGCAACTGTTTGTTATTATAATTTTTATTGTAGTGGCCTATTTTGCTTTTCATGCCACACAGCGGGCCGAGCAAAACCAGGTGTGGGTAGGCATGTCGAAGGAAACGGCCCATCAACTGGGAACGCCAATCTCATCGTTGATGGCGTGGATTGAAATCCTGAAACTGCAAAACGTAGATGAAAACATCATCAATGAATTTGAAAACGACACCAAAAGGCTGGAAAAAATTACCGAACGGTTTTCCAAAATCGGGTCGAAACCTGAATTGCTGCTCACCAACCTTACCGAGGTGCTGTTGTCAACAGTCAGTTACCTGAAAACCCGCTCCTCGGGGAGGGTGAAATTTGAAACCAATTTTTCTGAAGCCGACCGGGTGGAAGTTCCGCTGAATGCAGCGCTTTTTTCGTGGGTGATTGAAAATCTTTGCAAAAATGCCATCGATGCCATGGATAACAACGGAACCATTACCCTGGCAATGAAAGAAAAAACGGATTCAGTAATCCTCGATATTACCGACACCGGAAAAGGTGTGCCTAAATCACAACAAAAAACCATTTTTCAGCCCGGCTTTTCTACCAAAAAACGTGGCTGGGGACTCGGGCTTTCACTGGCCAAACGCATTGTTGAAAACTACCACAACGGCAAAATTTTTATCAAGTGGTCGGAAATTGGCAAAGGAACTACCTTCAGGATTATTCTGAATAAATAAAAAAATAAAAAGAAGCGGCATGTTGCCACACCACTTCTGTTTTATAGAATGAATGAAATAACGGAGGTTCCGTTTTACGATAAAAAGGTTTTTTGAAAATCGTCCCACACCTCCTGCGGCATGCCGGCCAGCGGTTTTTCAATCAGTTCGCCTCCATCCTGCATCACCACACCAAGTGGCTGCTGTTGGGTTTTTGTTGCCGAAACTGCCAGAAAATCCTTAAATCTGTCCAGTTCGCTTATTGCCCAGCTTGTTGCATCTTCAGCGAGGTAATACGAATCGGTATCCGCTTTCCAGTTGGCAGGTTTAACCGAATAAATCCAGCCCAGTTGATACGGATCGTTTTTTATAAGATCGGGGTTGTCTTCCAGTGCTGAATTGGTTTCTTCAATTTTACCCGAAACAGGTGAAAGTATTTTCAGGCTGTTCCCGTTGTATCTGATAAGTGCCAGTAATTTTCCCTTTTCAATATACTCCCCCGGTTTTTTAACCTGGGTTAATTTAACATCTCCGGTAATGTGAACCAGCAGATCGTCGAGACCAACTCTTGCTTCGCCATTTTTTTCAAGATGGGCCCATGTATGAAATCTGCTGAAAAAAACTCCCTGCGGAATTCTTAAAGAGCCGGCAGTAATGAATCTGTTCGCCGTTGAAACCAGAACACTGTGTTTTGGTTTCCGGTTGATTAGGAACCAAAAAGGAACCAGAATGCTAAAAAACACGATGATTGCAAGGTACTCTATCCCTTTTGTTTCGAAAATATTGGTGTAACTAAATCCTTCCATAATATTTAATTTTTATTGCAGTTGATTTTATCTTTATCTGCAGCAGGTTTATTGACTGTTTTTCTTTGCCCACGAAGGCGATTCTGTCAGAACAGGCATCCGGTGAATGATCCACCTGAAAACCCATATTTGAATAAGTATGATTGAAATGCTTATAACAATTTCCATCCACGAAGGAACATACCTGACAGCAGCATCCCAGCGGTAAGCAATTATCGACACATTCAGGCGGTTCAGAATAATTCCCACAATGGCCATTATGGCGGCAATTTGTGTGAGCAGGACGCTCTGCTTCTGAAAGCTGCGGATAAAAAGCAGCATCGGAATAAAAACAAAACCAATCATTTCAACCAGGTACCAGTATCCCATGGGCGAATTAATGTAGGTCCAGTGTTTCCCGTGGATAAGTACAAGCACATGCAGGAAAAAGTATATGAACATCGTGAATGCACAGATACGTGAAAGAACTTGCAGCATATCTTTTCGTTTCTCGCGGGTTTTCTGATTTATTTGCCTGAAAAATACCCGCTGGCTGATGGCGCCTTCAAAAATTATCATCGAGAGGCCGGCAAAAACGCTGGACACCAGAAATAACAGCGGAATAAATTCGGAATACCACAGCGGATGAATTTTTCCCTTGGCCATCAGGAAGAGCGCCCCTAGTCCCGACTGGTGCAACACCGACAGCGTTACTCCAAAAATGACGGCTCCGAGTGTAAGTCCCTTTAATATTTTATGGGCACGACGGGCACCCAGCCATTCTGCAACAGCAGGCGAAAATTCGATGAGCAGGCCCATGATATAAAGTATGAAGTGCCAGGCCACAAGGAACAATACTGAACTCACACCGTAATCATTCCCGAAAACCGGGTTGAAAATATTCCAGGGTTTACCCAAATCAAGCACAAGCGCACCGGTGTAAAACAGGTAAGCCAGAAATCCGTTCAGCACCGTTACCCGCACAATGGAATGAAATTTATCCACTTTCAGCACGTACACAATAAAAGTAAGTACGTAAGCGCCGCCGGCAAAAGCCACTCCGGTTACCACGTTAAATCCTTTCCACAATCCCCACGGAACCTCCTGTGTAACGTTGGATACTGCTCCCAGGCCGTGGGTGAAACGGATGACCATCAGTACTATTCCCGTAAGGATAATGGGAATGGAAATCAGATTAAACGGGGTAAGCCACTTTCCGCGGGGTTTTAGCTCTTTCAGAATAAATTTCAAAACCGGCTGGCTTTGTCTTTCTTTGTCAATAGGGTATGCTGGACTAGTCATGATCTTCGGTTTTATTTTGTTTGATTTTGGTAGCTGCGTGAAGCCCGAGTAACAGAGAAGGAACCAGGACATCGACGGCAGGAACACTGTAAAGGAAACTTTTTGTTAATGAAGGATAGGAGGCTTTCTGAAGTTTGATGTCGAAACCCAGTTCATTGTGCGGTACGGGAGACAGATAAACACATCCGGTTCCGCCAATGGTATGTTCGCCGTAAATATCGCCGATATACATATCGGGCATTTCGGCAATCCGGCGACGGGCTTCGTCAATTAATTCACGGCGCGTGCCAAAAAACAGGGCGCCGCCCGGGCAAGCTTCCACACAGGCAGGTTGCCCGCCTTCAGCCACGCGATCGTAACACATATCGCATTTCTGAATTTTCGGGTCTGCACTGTTGTATTCAAACTTAGGCGCGTCAAACGGACACGAAACCATGCAGTACCTGCAGCCCATGCACTTTTCTTCCCGCCAGATAACCGGGCCTTCTTTGGTTTTGTACATGGCCTTCGTCAGGCAGGCTGCAGCGCAGGCTGGTTCGTTGCAATGCATGCACTGGTTGCGCACATACATTTCGCCCATCGAGGTTTCATGGCTGTTGATAACGCACCGCCGGTTAATATCGGTTTTCCGCTTTTTGCCTGCTTCCGGGTAATCTTCAGGCTCCGGCAGGTTGTTCTTTTTGGCACAGGCAAATTCGCACTCCTGGCAACCTGCGCAACTCAGAGAATCGTAAAGTATGCCGCGGAATTCAGTGGTTTCACCCGGAGTATTTTTAGGTGAACCTGAAGCATTTAGCCCGATAACGGTCATACCGGTGATTCCGATAGCTTTAAAAAAGCTTCGTCGATTAATAGTCATAACTGTTTATTTTATTATGATAATGGTTTGATATTTATTTTGATTCATCGATAAATTTCGCCTGGAAATCTTCCCACACTTCCGGTTCCAGGTCGGCCAGCACATTATCGGTCAGCTCACCGCCGTCCTGCAAAACAATGTGTTCGTAAACTTCGGTGTTCCGGTTGGCTGAACTTGCCAGAAATTCTTTCAGGCGGATAAATTCATCATCTAACCAGGCTTTAAATTTGTCGGCCATAAACATGAAATGTGTTTCGCGAATCCAGTTCGAAGGCTCAATCTGGTAAACCCAGCCTGCCTCGTAGGGCGAACTGTTTATTTGCGATGGATCGGAAAGCAGCGATTGATTTTGTTCTTTGATGGTTCCGCTCACCGGCGAATAAAGCTCCAGTTGTTTGCCGTCGTGCATCACGGTCATTACTTTTTCACCTTTTCGCACTTTTTCACCGGCGGTTTTAAGTTTAACCTGGGTCACTGTTCCGGTAAGGTGCTGCAAAAAATCATCGACTCCCACTTTTACAAAGCCGGTTTTTTCCATGAATGCCCAGGTGTGTGTTTTGTCGTAGTACAAACCTGCGGGCGACAAAACGGTCTCTGCGTTCAGTGCCGGAGTCATTTCTATGTCTTCACTGTTGACTCCCTGGTGGGTTTTAAACATTGCGCGAACAAACAAAACCACCAGCAACAACACTGCCCCGATTCCAATTGTCCATGCCCACGGAAAACCTGCAGGACCTGCAGATGGTGGTGGCGGAGGAGTGGTCTGATTGCCGAGCGCTGCCATTCCGGTTCTTTTTTCATGGGCCGAAAGATTGCTGTAACCCAGCGTGCCAATCGAACTTTGTCCTTCGTTTATAATCCAGGTCAGGAAATTTACCGCCATTTCATTTTCAGGCTGCGACGACGAAACTGCGTAAATGTCGCAGCACAGTTCACGCGGGTATTTGCCAATCCATGCGCCGCGTGTCAGTTTTTCGGGGTCTGAAAAAATATTTTCAAATCCGTCAATCCGGTTGTTCGCGTTTTTGTCGATGGGCAAAACAGCAAGGTCTTCTTTAAATGTATTTTCTTCTGTGCTAAGCACATCCACCAGTTTGCAAAAACCAATGGCGAATTTGTTGGTTTTTACCGATGAAATAAGTTCGCTGGCTGAAACTGTTTCTACCGCCGGCAATGAAGCGGACGAAGCGCCTGTGTACTCTTTCATTTTGGCTTGCACCACTTTGTCGCTGGTGATGTAAAAATTAACGGTTTCCTTCGAGGCACCTTCAATTACCGACGACCAGCCGGCATTCTGTGCTACCAGTTTTGAAAAATCTTCGGCTGAAAGTCCCTGCCTCGAAAGTTCTTCCATTAAAGGATTTTGGGCGTTGATGACAGGTACTACCACATCGTGGCCGATAACCATTTCCCACGCTGGTTTTTCGCTGATGCCGGATTGCTCCGAACTGGTCAGGAACCAGAGCGCATTTTTATCTGTCTGTGGTTCACCGGTTAGCTGAGCCACCTCGATGTTTTGGCCGGGATGGTCCTCTTCGTAGGCAGTGGCCCAGTGGTTGGTGAGTTCCATTAATTCGGGCGAACTGATAACCTTTAAGGTTTCATTCTGTGCGGTTGCTGTTCCTGAAGCTCCGGTTAGGCCAAGGAAGAAAAGCAGTGCCAGGATTGCGGATGTTGGATAAGCTTTCATAATATCAAAGTATTTATTTTATTTCTGTTCTTTAAAACTTGTATGGTAAAATGCCATACGTAGTTTTCTATATCCAAATAGGATGCCAATCATTGTAATAAGTTGATATATAGTCAATTAAATCATAAATGTTAGCGATTTCAACAAAGCAAAGTGTTTAAAAAATATACAGTAGCCTGACAAAAAGCCCATAAAGACAAGAATGTAAGCATATTAAAGCGTATGTTTAAAAATTAAACACTGTTTAATTTTTAAACGATTTTGGAAAATTCCGGCTTTTGATGTGTAAGGCGGTTTAAATTCGCACGACACGTAAACGATTAATTTTTAGAAAATTACATGAATTTCTTCTGGATTTTTTAAATGCCTTGCAAAAATGAAAGCAAACTCAGCGAGGTTGCATGTTTACAGAAACTTTGTTTTATGAGAATCCGATGCCAGGGGTATCAAATGTTTATAGAAATATGAAGAATGCTACATAATACGACTCCGGCCGGAGTCGAATGCCTGTGTTACAAACGGTGTTTCTATA
>CAYUBV010000087.1:0-10267 GCA_964443035.1 uncultured Tangfeifania sp. | reverse complement strand
GTTGCTAAATTAGTTTTTTAAAAAGATTTGGCAAATAGAAGAGGTTTAATTCTTTGATAAAAGGGAATTAAAAAAAACTGTTTATTCTGCGCGAATTTCAATTCCTGTTTTTTTTATTTCAAATGCGAGGGGATTGTCATTATTAAAGTCGCTTTCGTGAATAGGATGCGGCTCTATGCGTAAATCAATATTTCGTCTTAGTCTCATTAACTTCCGTTGAATAGAAAAAAAATCTGTCATATTTTCAAGAATAATTGCAATATCAATATCACTCTCTTCCCGCTCTATTCCTTTAGCATAAGAACCAAACAAATATGTTTTTTTGATACCTAAATCTTTTGGTATTTGCTTAATATAGGTTTCTGCAGTTTTTATAATTTCCGGATTAACCATTGTCGTAGTTTTTCAATATTATTTACCCACTTTAACGTAAATTCTTCATTACAAAGCTTTTGGAAATCCTGTTTATAATTATCATACCTGGCATTCAAGTTGAAAGTTGATATCTCATCTAACCATTCTTCTTGCTCTTCTGATGTTTTTAATTCAATTCTTTTTGACAAACGCAATAAATCATGAGTAAAAAATGCATGCTTTTGATGTTTCTTTACATACAAGGCTTTGAGAAGTTTTTCCAAAACGAGATGCCCTATAAATAAAGCCCAATTGTAATCTTTTGATTTTAAAAGATTATTCATAGTCTGATAGTCTTGTTCAGACGAATTTCTCCAATAGGCTATGATTTTGTCAATATCTTCAATTTTGTCTTCCATTTGATCAAATATACATCTTTTTCTAAAAATCAGGTTGTTACAAAAAAATTACTTTTAACAATCGGATAGCGCTACATTACTCATTTTAAAATTTAATTCGGACCACATCCCCGTAAACCTTCAGTTTCGGATGTTCCACAAATGCTCTCACCTGGTATTCTTTTCCTTCTTTTTTTATTTCGGGTTTGATGACGAAATCTCCGGTACCTGAAACTTCTATGGTTTCTGAGGTCTGCCATTCATCGGAATACAACTCTTCCACAAAACCAGCGTATTCGCGGTACTGAAAGCCAACTTTTAACGTTTCGGCATCACCGGTTTTCATGAGTTCACCGTTAAAAACCAGTTGTTCGTTTTCATCTGAGATAGAAGCATTGTGGGTAATTACAGCCGGTGGTTCCAGCGCGGGGACCGCATGGGTAATTTTTAAAACGAGGGGATTTGGCCATTTGTTGTTGTTATAAATGCGTTGCGCCCGCACACAGGAGATAAGCAGTCCGTCGTCTGTTTGGTCAAAACGGGTGGCGGCATCCGCATTGGGCTGGTACTCGATTAATTCGCCCGATTGCCCCAATACACTCACTTCTGTGTTTTCCGAAGCCTCAACAGATTTCAGAAGAAACTCTTTTCGTGCACCCCGCTGCCAGTCGGGGATTTTCGTGAGAAAAGCATACAGCGTTTTTTCTGCGGGTTTCCAGGTGAACCAGGTATTTTCTTCGTTGGGTAATATCCAGGGACTCACTTTTTCAATGGCTTCGTGGTTAATAAAATTATACGCTGCCATTTCGCGCAGGTTGGCTTCTTGTTCTTCAGGAAGTTCGCCGTTGGGTTTGGGCCCCACATTCAACAGTAAATTGCCCCCCTTTGCACGGGTTTCAATTAGAATTTCGATTAGGCGCCCGCCTGATTTGTATTCTTCGTTGGTGGGTTTGTAAGCCCATTGGGTACCCATGGTAATACACGATTCCCAGGGTTCGTCGGAAGCAATCCCCAACACTGTTTGTTCAGGCGTTTCAATCGCACCGCGGGTAACCACAATGTCCGGCTGCAGGTTCCAAACCACCTCTTTGCATTTTTCCTGCAACTCCCCTTCGCCGCCATCGAAAAACATGATGTCGATATCGCCGTATTGTGCCATGAGTTCCATGCATTGCAGTTCAACCAGTTCGAGGTATTTGTCCATTACCGGCCGGGGAATGGGTTCCGGAAAACGTCGTCGCACCTGCTGTCCGTTTTCATAGAGAAAATTAAAATCTTCAGGGGAGAAATAAAATCCGACAGCAAGCCCTGCTTTGCGCGTTGCTTCCACGTATTCTGCCAGCAGATCTTTCTTGTAAGGGGTGTTCATAATGTTGAAATCCGTAGTTTGGGTATCCCACATGCAGAACCCGGAGTGGTGTTTTGTGGTAAAAACGATGTATTTCATACCGGCAAGTTTGGCAAGGGTTGCAATTTCTTCCGGGTCGAACTCTTTGGGATTGAATGTTTTGGGCAGTTCGTTCACAAACCGGTCCAGGTAATCATCCGATGCACCGGCCATGGAATGGCTGATGACCACTCCCAGTTGGCTGTCGAAACTAAAATGGATGAACATGCCGAATCCCAAATCCCGAAACCACTCCAGCCGCTCGGGTTTATTCAGATCGGAAAATCCCGGGTCACTGCTTTCCTGGATTTGTGCAAACAGGATGTTTGAGAGAAAGAGGAATGCAAAAAGTTGTACTGATTTTTTCATGATTTTGATTTATTGTTACCCACACTGATGGATTTATGGCCAATAAATTTAAAGAAATTGAGGTTAAATAAAAGAGCTCTTTCATTTAAATTTTTAAAGCAGTGAATTTTTCGTGTTGCCACATATTTATTCTGGTCTATAAAGGATTGGTTACCAGCAAATATTTCACTGATGCGAATTTTTGTTTATTTTTATTGAAGCGAAATTTAAACAAAACCTTCGTTTCCCTGTTTTTGTATTCTGAAATTTTATGATTTAGCAGTTTGAATGACAAAATAATTAACTATGGAAAAAGAGTTATTGCTAAAAAGCATTAATGGCAACGGTAAAACGAAGCTGAACGGCAACGGGCATTCGAAAGAAAACCTGAATGGAATTGAAATTCTGGGTGATAATCACGTTGCATCTTCGGCCGAAACTCCGCTGCGCCCCGATGCATTCGAAAAAACCGATGAAGAAAAAATGGCTGTAATTGAAGATAAATTCCGCAGTATTATGGAAACAATGGGGTTGGATTTAACTGACGACAGCCTGCAGGGAACACCCCGCCGTGTAGCCAAAATGTTTGTTCACGAAATTTTTTATGGATTAAATCCGGCTAACAAGCCAAGTATTTCATTGTTCGACAATAAGTTTGGTTACGGCGAGATGCTGGTAGAAAAAGATATCAATCTCAACTCATTTTGCGAGCATCATTTCCTGCCCATAGTAGGGAAAGCACATGTAGCCTATATTTCGGGCGGAGAGGTGATTGGCCTGAGTAAAATTAACCGTATTGTAGATTATTTCGCCCGTCGCCCCCAGGTGCAGGAACGACTGACTGTACAAATTGCCAACGAACTGAAAAAGGTACTTAAAACCGATGATGTGGCTGTACTTATCGATGCCAAACACATGTGTGTGTCGTGCCGCGGCATAAAGGATGAGAGCAGTTCCACCGTTACTGCCGAATATAGCGGACGCTTTAAAGACCGGTCGGTACGGGAAGAATTTTTAAGATACTGTGGCGTCTGACGTTTGGGAATAAAGTGCCCCCTGGCACCTTTCGCCGAATGTGAGGCGATTTACCCAGGCAACCGTCCATCCATATCTTTTTTGTTTTCCGGTTTCAGCGGAAATTTCACCGGTTTGTTGTCGCGGGTCGATCGGTAAATGGCCGTGAACAATTCTACCGTTTTCCGTCCGTCCTCACCGGTAACCAGCGGTTGATTTCCGGAATCCAACGCATTCAAAAAATCTTCAATCTGCCGTTCCATGTAAAAAACCGTAGGATCGATGGAGTTGAACAGACCGGAATCTTCTTGTACCCATTTTTCCAGGAGTTTTTCTTCGCCGGGTACAGTCCATAAATCGTTCACCGGTGGCTCCAGCACGTTCGACATTCCGGCAACAAACATTGCACCTCCATCGGTTTGAACACCCACCGATGCGCCATTTTCACCATGTACCTGCACTTTTCCGTAAATGCCCGGTTTTTGTGAGTTACTCACTATGATATTACCGATTCCGCCACTTTTAAATTTTACGATGGCCACGGCCGTGTCTTCCACCTCAATGTACGGGTGGTTCAGGTTTTTCCACAGCCCGTACACTTCGTCAATTTCGCCCATGTACCAAAGCAGGATATCCAGCTGATGCGGCGCCTGGTTCACCAGCACTCCGCCGCCTTCCATTTTCCAGGTTCCTCTCCAGGCATCGGTATCGTAATAGTTTTTATCGCGCCAGCCCAGCATATTTATGGTACCGAATACCGGTTTTCCAATTTTCCCTGCCTGAATGGCCTCTTTTACCCGTTTTACAGGCGCATACCACCGCCGCTGACTGATTACACCCAGGTGAACACCGGAATTGTTGCAGGCATTTATCATCGCATCGCAATCTTCCAGTGTGGAGGCAAGCGGTTTTTCTGCCAACACGTGAATCCCTTCCCGGGCAGCTGCTATGGCTGGCTCCCGGTGGAAAGGGTGGGGGGTACACACAATGGCCAGGTCAATTTGCTGGTTTTTTGCCATTTCCGGAATGGTATCAAAAGCTTCCGTGCCGTGCTGTGATGCAAAATCGACTGCGGTTTGCCGGGTTCGGCTCCAAACGGCAGCCAGCTGCGCATTCGGCAGGTTTTTAATGGCTTGTGCGTGCAGATGCGCTACTTTACCGCATCCCAGGATGGCAATATTGTATTTTTTTGAATCCATAATCAGCTTTTCAGAATATCAGGAAGGGACGAGAATTACTTTATTTAAACCGGGTTCTTTGCTGTAAAGCCGTTGGAACCATTCAGCTCCCTCCGAAAGGGGAGCCACAGCGGAAATCATTTTAGAAACGTCCACTTTTTTGGCAGCCAGCAGATCGAGAACAAGTTCGTATTCTCCATTGATGGCACAGCTTCCCTGCACTGTAATTTCGCGGGTAACCACCTGTTGCAGGGGAAACTGTATTTTGGGGGAAAGATTCCCCACCAGCACCACCGTTCCGCCTTTCCTTGTATTTTCAATGCAGGATTGTACGGTTTCATCAATGCCTACTACTTCAAATGCCAAATCGGCGCCCCGGTTTTTGGTGTGTTTCAATATGTTTTCAGCAACTCCCTTTTCATTTGAATTAAAGGTGAAATCGGCCCCGAATTCCTTGGCAAGTTCCAGTTTTTTGTCGTCGATATCGATGGCGATTACCGGATTGGCGCCAAAAAGTTTGAGCAGCTGCACCACAAAAACACCCACCATCCCGGAGCCTACCACCACCGCACTGTTGCCGGGTTTGATTCCGGAAACATTCAGGGCATGCGCGGCCACGGCAATGGGCTCAACCATGGCAGCTTCCTCAAACGTAACTTCTTCAGGAACACGGTGCAGAATGTGCTGCGGCACAGCCACTTTCTCGGCAAATGCCCCGTGGCGACGGTATTCACCGGGTGAAACGCCCAGCACCTGGCGGTTGTTGCTCAGGTTGTAATGGCCTTTCAGTGTAAACCAGTCGTTAAGCGGGTAAACGGTAGAATCGAAGGTAACCCGGTTGCCTGCGTGCCAGTTTTTAACCTCGCTGCCCGTTTCAATTATAACCCCGGAAGCTTCATGTCCCATCACGATCGGCGGTTTTCGCCGGCCCGTGCTTCCATCCATCCCGTGCACATCGCTTCCACAAATTCCACAGGCTTTTACTTCAATTAATACCTCATCCGGCTGAATTTCCGGCTCCGGAAAATCGCAGTAATTCAGTTGGTTGTATTTTTCGAGAACAAGCGCTTTCATTTTGATTATAATTTTACAGCTGTTGTTACATTTTTTGCTTTTCGCGATTCGAAATTGAAGGTAACTTCACCTTTCCCTTCAATTAAAAACTGGTATTCCACTACCCCGTAACTGCTCAGGGCAAGAAACTGAACTTCCGGTTTTTTTTCTTTGTAAGTTACCTTTTCGAAATGCTTATCGGTTATTTTTCCTCCGGCCACTACTTTTCCTCCGGTAACTTTCAGCATATCCTGCTGGTACAGTTTTTTACTGAAAGCTTCCGCTGTCATGGAAGGAAGGCCTTTTTTGTTTTGCAGTCTCACCCTGACGCGGTTCAGGTTTCCTTCCAGCTTTTTTACCTCGTAAACTTCCATCTCAATTTCCGGAGTATGCCCTGCAGAATGCAGAACCACCGAAGCATTCCGGTGAACTAAATCGGGAAGCATAAAAGGGTGGGGGAGCCGGGAACTCATTTTTACCCACCCACCAATTTCAATTTCACCAAACTGTGGATGATCAAATTTCTCCCACTCTTTGTACATTTCGCCCTGAGTCAGGTAATCGTTAAATTCGAGAAGTTCACGGTTCCTTTCAGTGGAAGTTCCGCGCCCTTCTCCGGTAGTGGACTTGTCGGTTTTCCCCCTGAACGTTTCCTGGTCACGCATAAACAACTCCCCCACAAATCCGAGTATTCCGTGTACAAAATACAAATGCGTGGTGAAATCGCCGTAAGTGGGATAAAGTTCATAGGATGCATGGTACACATAGCCGGGTGTGATTTTTACAGCTTCATTTCCAACGACATCGAATGCAGCAACATCTGAAGGATCGATTCTCGTGGATTTATCGGCTGGTGCGCGCAACCACATTCCGCCATAGTTGTGAAATGCATATCCTACAATGATATTGGGACGGGCAGCAATGTACTCTTCAATAGCTTTTAATCCTACTCCCGAAAGCGGAAAATTGCCGGCACCGCGCTGTACGTAAGGCGGCATCCATTTGCTTCCCCAGTTGCGGTTGGGGTCGAGGTATCCTTCAGCATCTTCGTTCAAACGTCCGTCACCATCGTTATCGATTCCCTCGTAACCGAGCAGGGTATATTCGCCTTTTTCATCCGGTTTTACCCGGACCATAATCCGGGAATCTTCGGGATCGACTTTATAATCACCGTGCGGATCTTTTATCCGCATCTGGGTAATGTTGCCGTCTCCATCCAGATCGTCGGGGCCGTCTTCGTCGAACAGCCCGTCCCCGTCGTCATCTTTCGGAACCCGGATGCTCCGGTTACTGTGGGGGGTGTTTCCATCTTCAAAGAAATGGTAGCGTCCGTCCACGTTTACCACAGGAATAATGTAATGTGCGTTTCTATCCAGCGCTTTTGTAATCTTTTCGTTTTCCCCGTATTTTGTCAACAGCATATTGGCGTAGTACAGGCACACTTCCCCTGCCTGAATTTCGTTGCCGTGAATGTTTCCGTCAACATACACGCCAGGTTTTTCCAGTTCATCACCGGTTTCGGGATTGTTTATAGTAAGGGCATAAATTTCACGGCCTTCTTCGCTTTTGCCAACCACATCGAGTTTTGTGAGCTCCGGGTATGCCTGGTTCAGTGCCCTGAGCGCTTCTTCCACTTCGGCCAAATCGTAATACCTGTCGAAACGCAGGGGAACTTCTATTTTGCCTTTATCTTCCGGAAATGCGGAATAGGCATGTGAAACCAGCAGGAAAAATATTATTAAACGTTTCATAACTAACCTCCCATGTTTATTTGTTTCACCTTCTCCCCGAAAACAGCCGATTCAATTTTGGCTGAAATGTCTGCTCTTTTGTTTGCTTTGATTAACCAGGTTAATTTTTTTACCTGGTTGCCTCCAATGCTTCCCAGCGGAGTGCGCTTCTGTCCTTCCAGCAGTTCGAAGTCGCCATCCAGAACAATCACTACGGGGGCAGGCTGGTTGTTGCGTTGTCCCATTGCAATGGGATAGGACAGGGTTCCGTTGTTTTCTACAAACAGCTCCAGTTTAAAAACACCGGCACCCAAACCGGTTACCTTTTCTTCGGTGATTGAAATTTGAGGAAGCTTTTTGGTGAGTTGCAGCAGCCAGGGCAGTTGAATGTTCAGCAGTGAATCTATTCTTTCCGCTTTTGGAGTGGTTTCCAGGTATGGTACAAATCCGCCAATTTCCACCTCGCCCAAATCAGGATGCTGGTAGGTTTGCCAGTCAACAAAACCGTTTCCTTCCCATTCTTTATCAGACCAGGCTAACAGCGCTTTCTCCTTATCGCTTAAACCTCCTTTTTTGTTTTCGTTTTTCTCCTCCTCCTTTTCATCGTTTTCATCAGTATTGGTTTTAGGAACCGAAAACAAATTCATACTGAATGAGGGCACTCCGAGATGATAATAGGCCCACAATTCGAACGATCCATCCTTGGCAGGAACCGTATCGGCCATCTCGGTATTAAAACTTTTTTCCTTTAGAAACTCCTTGTATTCTTTTGAAAATTTGTTGTAAAACTTAAGGTCTTCCTTCTGTGGGTTTACGGCTGCTCCCAGCCCCAGCATCCCGGCTACCATTGCAGGAGTAACCTCCGTGCCGCCCGGAACGAGTTCTTTAACCATCTCAATCACTTCGTCCATACTGTAGGTTTTGTTTTCTTCTGCATCTAACCTGCGCGCAAAACGGGACGGAATTTTTATTTTGTCGAGGTTGACATCCCCCTTCCGGTTGCTTGCAGGTGGAACCAGGCAAAAGTTGGAACTGCCCAGGGTGAATACCATTGCAATTTCGGGCCGGTCAAAAATAAATTGCAGGAGACCGTAAACTTCCGGTGCCTGTCCGGGCCATATTCCCGCCTCTTTATTCTCTTCAGGGAAAAGGTGAGGGAAGGCAATTCCCACATTGATCCCACCTTCACCGTCTTCGTTGTATTTCCCGTCGCCATCGTTATCGAGGCCTTCCGGGAAAATTTTATATTTCCCGCGTTCGTTATTTTTTGTGTCGGCACGCACCATAATGCGGGAGTCTTCTTCCGAAACGTTGTGTGTTCCCTCCGGGCTTTTTACCCGCATTTGGGTTATCCATCCGTCACCGTTCAAATCGTCCACCCCGTCTTCGTTCACTGCATCGTCGGCATCGTTGTTAATTTCAAAATCATTGACCGTGCGGCCATATTTTACATTGGAAAAGTAGCCACTTGCGGCATCAGGATTGGGATTCGGAAGAATATACCACTTCATTCCGGAAGTGTAGTTTGTTGAATCAATCAGCATGGTTGCCAGTCGCAGTGCCCCTTCGGTTGCAAGCGGTATGTTCCCTTCAAAATTGGCCCCCACAAAAACGGCAGGCACATCCTGTTGGTTGCTCCCTATTTCCAGGATGGTTACTTGTTTGCCCCCGGGGCTGGTTGCAACCTCGTGAAGTTTTGTGACTTCTGCATTGTTTTGTTGAAATTCCTGCAGCATTTGCCGGACTTCGCCGGGGGTATGGTATTTGATAAATGAATGCTCGTTTTGGGCCAAAAGGATTTTCCCTGGTAAAAGCATTACGCATAAAACCAAATAATTGATTGCTTTGTGGGACATATTTTACAGGTTGCTGGTGAAAATTTAAATTTGGCTAAAGTCCATTGGGGTTAAAAATATTTTTCTCACTTTACTCACCGTGTCGGCATATTCTTCTTTCACCCGCATGGTATTCCATTCATCGCTCACCCGGAACTTGTCCCAGTTAGCGTCCCGTTCTTCCATATCTTTAAACCAAAGCATATAAACGAGGGCAGGCATGTCGCGTCCGGCAAGCAATTCACCAAAAAACAGCGGGTGCAGCCCCACTTTTTCAAAAAGCGGAAGTTCTTCGTCATCAAACATTTTAACTTTCCGGCGGAAAGCATCTTCGTTGTAACTTTCATAAATACGCAACTCGAACAGTCCGCGGTCTTTTGCCGGTGATTTAAACTGCGGGATTCCACTGAACGCTTCCATTAAATAGGTGTCGTAACGGTCGAAAACCGGTTGACTCGCAGGAAGGTCGAAATAACTTTTTGCGGCATCCAGGAAGGTTTTGTCTGTTTTCATCCCCTGTACCGCATCCCAGTAATCGGCCGGACTTTTGTGGGTATGTAGAATATATACACGTGGAGGTTCTTCCAAACTATATTCGCTGAACGCACCCACTGTTGCCCCTTTTTTGCTGAGAAAGGGGATTACTGCATCGGTATAATACTTTTTTAACTGGTTTACACCCCCTCCACCAGAAAATTGGTAAACTTTCAGTTCATAGATGTCTTTTTCCGGAGGAGGAGCCGGGCTGGCGTTTAAATTGCCTGCTGCAAAGGCTGTACCCGCCACTGCAGCTGATTTTTTTAAGAATGATCTTCTTTCCATTTTCAGGTTTTTTTTAATTGCTGCCAATATACAAATTATTGTAGTGAATCTACTTTGTGTTTCTTAAACAATTTTTCAACCACGCAAATTTGTGAGAATTGGCACAAAAATTGGAATTAGCGAATACACAGGATAAATCGGAGTATAA
>CAYUBV010000086.1:0-10317 GCA_964443035.1 uncultured Tangfeifania sp. | reverse complement strand
ACATAAGCGCTGGAAAACCGGACACCGGTTTCGGCCAGTTTGTCGATGTTGGGTGTTTTGATGTATGGATTTCCCGAACACCCCAGCGCATCGGCCTGCTGATCGTCGGCAAAAAAGAACAGCACGTTGGGATGCTCCATGTTTTCAGTTGATTTTTCGGAAGGAGAACACCCCCAAAGAATTGCGGTTAAAATCAGAGCTGAGGCAAAAATCGTTGACTTCATGTTTTATTTTTTCAGGTTCGACAGTGTTTCAATATCTTCGGGATGCACCGAACCATCCGGCAACGGCCCGATATTCAGCAGCAGGTTGTAGTTGTTTAAAAGCGCATCGCCCAGTAAAATTTTTACATCGTTCACTTTTAAATGATGTCCGTCCATGGCTTTGTTGTATCCCCAGTTTTGTCCGCCCCCCGGAAGATGCGGCTGCATGGTGTTGCACACTTCTTTGGGTTTGTTTTTATTCCGTTCATACGCTTTTTGTGCAACCGGATATTGCTGCCCGATTTTCGCACCTCCACCCCGCTCGGGCGCCATAAAATCTTCGTCTCCGTTTGCTCCCTGTTTAAACGAAATCAGGGCATGAGGGGAAAGTTCACGAATCAAAGCATAAGTTTCATCGATGGGAAAAACATCCGGATTGGCATAAAATCCCATAATCGGGTCGAGCCAAATTCCGGCAATGGTAGGATATTGTGTAAGCAGTTCTTTAATCTGGGCATGTGCGAAATCCACATATTTCCTGAAATCTTCCGGCTTTTCATATTTGTACGCTTCGGGTTTCTCCTTGTAGGCGGGCCGGGCGTTTGACCAGCCAGCCTCGCGTGAATAAAACCACGGGTGTTTCCAGTCGGCGGCATACGAATAATAAAGGAAAAGTCCCAGTCCCTCTTTTTCGCAGGCTTCAGCCAGTTCAGCCATTAAATCGCGGCCTGCCGGGGAGTTCACACTGTTGAAATCTGTTTCTTTGGTTTTGAACAGGCAAAAACCATCGTGGTGTTTGCTGGTGATGGTAATGTATTTCATGCCGGCTTTTTTGGCGAGCTGTACAATAAAATCCGCATCGAAACCAGATGCCGTAAATGAATCTTTTAATCCGGCGTATTCTTCCAGCGGAATGGTGTCGCGCAACTGAACCCATTCTCCGCGACCCAATTGGCTGTATAACCCGTAATGGATGAACATTCCGAACCGGGCATCTTTAAACCACTGAAGATTGGCCTCACGGGGATCTTTTTCCCAGGATTCCCGGTAATCTTTTAAATATTCAGGCACCTGCCCAAATGCAAATATGGAAGAAATTGCTAAAACTGAGACAAGAATAAATTTGAACATGGCTTTTTGGTTTTATTGGTTTTGAACCTGTGGCTGAACCCACGCTTTTTGTTTCCCCAAAATGTTTCCTGTATTCGGATCAATGTGGTCAGCCGAAGAAGTGATTCGAATGCGCACGTACAATTCATCTCCGGTGAATTTGTAAGAAGGTGTTGTTGACTGGCTGGTTGCCAGTACTTTCCCAATTTCTTCGGAATAGGTTTTTGTGGTGTTTTCAATTTCATTTCCTTCAGAATCCAATGCTGGTGTTCCGGTTGTATCAACACCTTTCAGTGTGCCAATAAATTCGGTGGTGAATTCCACTCCTTCCTGTGGTTCGATCTCAATTTTCAGGTTTTTCCCGTTAAACTGAATGTTTTTTAACGTTACACCTGTCGATGCATAAAAATCACCTTTGCCGATGGCATCCAGAATTGCTTCGGGTGCAAGTTCATCTGATTGAACCATAACCCAGCCTCTTCCAGGACCGGCGCCCCCACCATGGTAATTGTGGGCGTCGTCGGTAGCCAGGGCATAAAGCAGTTCGCCTTTGCCGGTTGCCAAACGGTTGGCCAATACAACGTCCCATATTCTGTCGGTGCCTGCACGGTTTTCGTTGCCTGCATTGTTTACCGAAGGGTGACCGTTAAAAACTTCAAAGTACCGAAGTTCCGGAACATTCAGCATCATTTCAGCCGTAATGGCCCATTGGAAGTTGGGGTGTGCCAGAGCCGGATGCACATTTATACCGGTTTTTTCGCGGTAAGCTTTCACATTTTCAACGGTTTCCCGAATCATTTTTTCCCGTTCGTCCACAGTTCCCTGTGAAACAGGAAGAATCTCGTGCTGATGAAAAGCCAGCAGGTGAACGGCGTGCGGATTGGTAATTTCATTGCCCATAATGAGCAGGAATTTCCCCGGCTCTTCGTACATCGACCGGAACTCCTCCAGTGTTTTCAGACGCACCCGTTTAACTCCTTCCTCTTCTTCGTGCGAGTGCATTTCCACCCAATCGTCGCCAAAAGCTTCCATGTATTTGTGCAATGCGGCATGGTCTTCCGGGAAATTTCGCCAGCGTTCGCCTTCCAGAATCACATTGTGGTCGGTAAATGCCAGAAAGTCGTAGCCGTTTTCTTTGTACCAGGCCGCAACACTTTCGGGAAACTCATCGCCGTCACTCCAAAAAGTGTGGGTGTGCAAATTCCCTTTCAGCCAGTTTGGTTCAGGTTGGCTGCAACCAGCAAACACAAAAAGGACCAGCAAGGCAAAAATGGCTGGCAAACTATTACAGGGAGAATTTTTTAGTTCCCTTTCACATTCTTTATTTAGATGATTTTTGGAATTTCTTTCCATTTTATTTGAATTTAGATGATTGCCGATATACTTTTTTGCTAAATCGGCAATATACAAAATAGCCGGAAACATTTGGGTATTTATTCACGGTACTCCGGGTTGTTTGGGACCAATCCCAGACTTCCCAGTACATCCATACACGCAGCACGCACATTGTAATTCCGATCGTCCATTTCCCTGACTTTCCAAATGGTATCAACAAATGGTTTCCTTTGATCCGGTTCGAAGTAAAGCAATGAATAAACCGCCATTAGCGAAATATCGAGGTTTTCACCGGCACAGAATTTTTTCAAATTTTCTTGTGCTGATTTTTCATTGAACATCCCGTAAGCAATGGCCGAGGCAAGGACTGCCACCGGCGGATATTCATCATCCATCGCCTTCAATATATTTTCTGAAAATGGTTTTAGCGTTTCAGGATTTTGGCTGCGCAAACCCAAAATGGCCCAGTAACGGATTACCGGATTGTCGTCTGAAAGCAGTTCCAACTGTTGTTCAGCAACCTCCTTTCCCCGAAATCCGGCCAGCGAAGCGGCTTCGTAAATTTCTTCCAACGGATATTTTTCAGTGTCGGAGCGAAATTCAAAAGCCGTTGTTGTTTCCGAAAGCAGGCCAATTTCATATTCCGGCAGAAACATTACATCGCGCGATTTAAGCACTTCCTCTTTTAACAGCTCCCGCATTTTTTCCAAAACCGGCTGAAATTCCGGGTCACCTGCCAGGTTTTTCGTTTCCCACAAATCGTTTTCAATATCGAAAAGAAATTCAGCCGGACGGGGTTCGAACAGGCTTTTTTGCAACGGATTGAGTTTGTTTTCGGCCAAATCTTCCCGCATCTGCTGTTTAATTTCACCTATTTCCATGTAGCGGATGTAGCGGGCTTCGTAAATGTAAGGCATGTAGTTCCGCGAATAAACAAACCTGCCGTCGGTAACGGTGCGCACCATATCAATTCCATTGTCTGATCGGTCGGATGAAAGATTGAGGTGATCCGCCGGTTCTGAACGTTTTTCCCCCATAAAAGGCCTGCCATCCAAATGTTCCGGAATTTCTCCTCCGGCCAGGCTGATGAGGGTTGGAGCCAAATCGGTAAAATCAACCAGTTCATCGGTCACCATTCCCTCCGTTCCCCACGGCGACAAATGTTTGTACATTTCAGGAAACCAAACGATAAACGGCACCCGGTAACCGTAATTAATTCCGTTGGTTTTTCCGCGTGGCATTCCTTCGCCGTGGTCGGCATAAAAAAAGATGATGGTGCTGTCTTTCAGGTTATCTTTTTCAAGGCGTCCGAGCAACTCTCCAATTCTGTTATCGGTAAGTTTTATGGAATTATACACCCGTGCAAATTGTTTGCGCATTTCGGGGCTGTCAAGATAAAAAGGCGGCATTTCAAAATCATTTTCGCCAATTTGTTCTTCGGGCGACAAATGGTTGAAAACATTTTCGAGGTACCATTCATATGTCATGGTCATAGTGCGCGACTGGTGCGATTCGTTATAGTTGAATACAGCAAAAAACGGTTGGCCGGGTTTGCGGTCCCACCAGCCGGTTTTGTTGGAGCTTTCGTTCCAGGCTTCAGTAATGAATGCTTTTTCACCGGCTACGTTGTAATCGGTTTTCACATTATTGGTGGTGTAATAACCTTGCTGCTGAAGGTAATACGGAAAACCCTTCATGAATTCGGGAATGGGATATTTGCTGCGGTGATTTCCGGTACCGGCTTTATAGGTTTTTACACCGGTGATGATGGCAGTTCTGCTTGGTGAGCAAACCGTTCCGGTGGAAAAAGCATTGGTAAACCGGACACCTTCCTCGGCAAGTTTGTCAATAACCGGAGTGCTGGCATTTTCATCGCCATAACACCCGATAAACTGTGGCGAAGTATCTTCAATGGTCACCCACAGGATGTTGGGTTTGGGAAGTTCTTCCTGCTGATTGCATTGCAAAAAAAGTGCAGAAATGGCTAACAGACTGGAAAAAAGAATTTTTTTGTTCATTTTAAAATTATTGCTTTTTACGATTCTCCTTGTAATGTGCCGGAGATTTATTTTTTAGTTTGATAATATGTCAAATTGCGGCTTGATTTTATGCTACAATTTTGCCATCATATAAATCAGAAATTGGGAAAATCATATCATAATCATTCTTAACATCCTTAATAATCGGCGGTTTGCCCGAATGGATGCCTTCGGCAGAAACCGCCGCACCCGCTAAATTTCCACCAAAACTTTTTCCGGATTTTCTCCTTTTTGGGATTTTAATCCGGTAACAGCTTCTTTGTTTTCATCTTCTCCTACAATGATGGTAAAGGTTCCGCTTTCATGCAGTTTCGGCTGAACGGTATTCTCTTTGATGCGGTAAACTTGTGCAAGTTCGCCGGTTTTTTCATTCCATATTTGCATCACCTGGTTGGGTTGGTTCACCGAAATCTCAGGCAAAACATTATCCGCGCTCATTCCCAGGTTGTCGAACTGCGAAATTTGATGCGGCCATCCCGGAAACTGGTCGCGTACCGGGTTGGGATCTTCCACATCGGCCAGGAACCGCCAGGAATCGATGTCGATTGTCCGTTCGTTTTGGTCGAATGTAACAAATCCAAATCCGGAAGCCCTGATCTGGGCATGGTTGTACCTGCTATCCCTGTCAACGGTTATTTCGCCGGGATTGCCCACAGCATACACATAGTTTTTATTGCCGAATGAATCTTCGTATTTGCCCGTGTTCGGATACCCGTGTTCGGGCCGGTCAACAACCGGAATGCCCAACTCATCGGGGAGAAACCAGCGCATGTAGAAATTACAGATGGCCGGAGTACAAAAACTATATCCGGCATCGCGGTAATCCTCAAGTCCGTATTGCACCAGCGAAGTAAGGTGCTGATCGCCGTTTATCTGAAATACTGCTCCTTTTCGCATCAGGCGAATGACTTTATCACGGCCCGATTTTGGCCAGCCCCCGGAGTCGAGGTCGCCGTAAAGGTAATTATCCAAACTGCCGTGATGGGTAGCCACATTGGCATAAACGGTTTGCGAAAGCAGCACTTTCATATCGGCGCCTTCCCAGTTCGTTATCCAGTCGTTCAGAAATTTGGTTTGCCTGTCACCAATCATTTTTACCCCCGGCTTATCGAGAAATGATAAATCTTCCCGGGGCTCCTGCATGTGGTCGTGCCGGCCTTCCCAGTCAGATACCACTTCAGGTGCAGTTTTAAAAATCCGGTCGCTGATGATTGCAAAACTCACACGCCCGTAAGTAAGATCGGTGTACCACACGCTCATTCCCTGTTTAATGGGTGTTGGATCGTACGGATCGGGCAACTGCCCGCACTGGGTGCGGTTTACTGCGTTCACCATTTCAACGGATTGCCTGAATCCACGGCTATCGGAGGTGCCGCCACCTTCGGGCATGTCTTCTCCGGCCTCTCCCCAAAGATTCCCGTGGAATACGTCATGATCGTCGGGTGTGCAGATGGTAGGCACATCGCGCATTAAATCGCCGAATGCCCAGCCAAACATGTAATATTTCCCGAGGTAACTCAAAATGGAAACATCAACCGGTTCGCGTTTTATGGGGTAACCACCGTTGGGCTCGTAAATCTGGTCGCCCGAGAAAAAGAGCATG
The DNA here is from genome assembly GCA_964443035.1 of uncultured Tangfeifania sp. Taxonomy (GTDB): domain Bacteria; phylum Bacteroidota; class Bacteroidia; order Bacteroidales; family Prolixibacteraceae; genus Tangfeifania. The sequence continues at coordinate 4,027 of CAYUBV010000086.1, read as the reverse complement.
TCCGGATCCAGGTTGGTCAGGTTTTCCACAAGGGGTGTGTAGGGAAAAGCTGTTGTAAACTGGCAGGTGAGGCCGCCAAATTTCAGTGGGCGGTTCACCGGGTCTTTCCGGATGGTTCCGGCATAATAATCCGGGGTTTCTGTTCCGTCTTTTCCTTTTTCAATGTATTCCACCCGGTATTCCACGTCTTTGGTGGCATCCCAGTTCTCCATTTTAAAAACGGCGGTACGTGAATCGGGTTCGATGGTTTTAGTAGCAACGGTTTTCCAGGCTTCGTTTTCCTTTAGCTGAAGGCTCACTTCCTGGTTGTCGCTTTCGCCGACAGGTGGCAGCAATGCCATCATTTTTACGGTTTCTTTGCTAAGGGTATGCATGGTCCAGAGAACGGGGCCAAATGTATTTTCGGGTTGGGCTGTCACTTTTGAGCCTGAAAGCTTGAGGTCGTCGAAACTGAATTGGGAATTGCCCGGTTTTTCGTTGCCGCCCAAAACAATGTTATTGGCCACGGCAATCAGCCCCTGAATGTCATTTACTTTAATTGAAAGTTCTTCCGGACCATTTCCGTTTTGGTCTGTCACTTCCATTTTCAGGTTGTTGTTATTGCCGGAAACGGTAATTTGAACTTCTGAAAAATCAAAATTTTCAGGTAAATCTGCCCGTTCATCATTCAGAAAGGCAAAACCCTGCAGGCTGACCCCGGCCTGAGCTCCTTTGCCGAAATAACACAATGCCCGCACATCCGAATCTTCCTCGTCGTGCAGCCCTACCAATAGCCCGGCAGAACCCGGAATGTTTCCTTCATCTGTAAGGTTAATTTTTACTGAAGCCTCAAACTCACCTGCATCGGGCGAGAGTACTTGTGTCAGCAGGTTTACCCTCGACTGGGGAACTATGCCCACGCAGTGAAGCCGGCCGTTTTCCACTTTCCAGTCTTCCATTGGAATGGACCAGAAATCTTTTCCCACCCAAATACGATCGTTGGTGTTATCGAAGTTGGCAGAGAATTCGGTTTTTTGGGTGCAGGAAGTTGCAAATAAAAGTATTGCTGCAATAACGGTTAATAGTGAAAGTTTCATACTGATTTGATTTTTAATAAAAATGGTTCGTATTTTTTTATTGGATTTATTTTTGAGCCGTACTCCAATTCCTTTAAATTAATCTTGTTTATAAAAATACAAAATCACTCAATCTATACACATTATTTAAGTAAATATTGAACATTTTTAACTTTCATTGCAAATATGATGTTGTAATTATAGTAACCGGAGAAGTTATTCCATAATAAATAATACGTTTTAAGGCAAGCGGTGCTATTTACTCTATAATCTAATTTGTATTTAAAAGATTTTTTCAGAACTTTAACGCAAACTATATCTAAAAATCATGGATGTTGAAATTCTATCGAGGGTTCAGTTTGCCTTCACCATTGCTTTTCATTATATCTATCCACCGCTCTCCATTGGTTTGGGGCTGATTATGGTAATAATGGAAGGGTCGTACCTGCGAACAGGTAACAAGGAGTACGAACAGATGGCCCGTTTCTGGACACGCATTTTTGCGCTCACTTTCGGAATTGGAGTAGCCACCGGTATTGTAATGGAATTTGAGTTCGGAACAAACTGGGCCAGGTACTCCCGGTATGTTGGCGATGTGTTTGGAAGCGCGCTGGCTGCCGAAGGTATTTTCGCCTTTGCGCTTGAAAGCGGGTTCCTCGGGGTGCTGCTTTTTGGGTGGAACAAAGTAAAACCGCGGGTGCATTTCATTGCCACCTTCGGTGTATTTTTCGGCTCTGTATTTTCAGCGGTTTGGATAGTTGTTGCAAACAGTTGGATGCAAACCCCTGCCGGTTACCATATTGTTGGCGAGGGCATGAGTTCCAGGGCAGAAATAACCGATTTCTGGGCAATGGTTTTCAATCCGTCTTCAGTCGACCGCCTGTTGCATGTTTTGCTGGGAGCATTTCTTGCAGGTGCTTTCCTGGTTATCAGCGTTCATGCATATTACCTGCTGCGCGACAGGTATGTTTTATTGTCGCAAAAAGCATTGAAAATAGCGCTTGTGGTAGCTACCACAACGGCACTTTTACAATTGGCATCAGGGCATCAGTCGGCTGACGGTGTTGCGGAAAACCAGCCTGCCAAACTTGCTGCCTTCGAGGGACATTTCGCCGAGAGTGCACCCGGAGATCTCTATCTTTTGGGTTGGGTCGATAAAGAAACACAAACGGTAAAAGGAATCAAACTTCCCGGCGGCCTCAGTTTTTTAGTCGACTGGAATTTTACAACTCCAATTACAGGCCTGAATGCATTCCCTGAGGATGAACGGCCCTCTGCAGTCAATGCTGTATTCCAATTCTATCATATAATGGTAGCCATTGGCATGTTACTTATTCTGATTACACTTTACGGAACCATTCAGTGGTGGCGGGGTGAAATATTTAAACAGCGTTGGTATTTGTGGATACTGGTTTTTGTCGTATTTCTGCCGCAAATCTCCAACCAGGTAGGGTGGTTTGCCGCTGAAATGGGACGGCAACCCTGGATAGTTTACGGGCATCTGCGAACAGCCGACGGACTCTCCGAATCTGTTAACGCATCCAGTGTGCTGTTTTCACTGATACTCTTCTCATTGATTTACGCACTTCTTTTTACGCTGTTTATTTATCTGTTAGACAGAAAGATAAAAAAAGGACCGTACGATGAGAGTGAAATTCCGGACAGACCATTGTTGAAAGACATAGCTTATCAATTTGACAATAAAAAATCCTAAAAATTTTATTATGCAAACTTTTCTGGGAATAGATTATCCAACCCTGTGGTTTTTAATTGTCGGAGCCCTTTTTTCCGGCTATGCGATTCTTGACGGATTTGATCTGGGTGCAGGCGCATGGCACCTCTTTTTTAAAAAAGAAGAGAGCCGGAGAATAGCATTGAATGCTGTGGGCCCTGTTTGGGATGGCAACGAAGTTTGGCTGGTAATTGGCGGTGGGGCCCTGTTTGCAGGTTTTCCCGAGGCGTATGCAACGCTGTTTTCTGCCATGTATATTCCATTTATGCTGTTTCTGGCATTCCTTATTTTCAGGGCTGTGTCTATCGAATTCCGGGGTAAAGAACCCATGAAGTGGTGGAAGAAAACATGGGATATCAGCTACAGTATTTCCAGCGCTATGCTGGCGTTTCTGCTGGGTGTGGTTCTCGGCAATGTGCTGGTGGGAATAAATATGAATGATAACTATATTTTCAAAGGTCACTGGCTCGAGTTTCTCAATCCTTATTCATTGCTGGTAGGCCTTACAACCCTTTCACTGTTTATGGTTCACGGGGCAATTTACCTTACCATGAAAACCGAAGGACGACTTTTTGAGAAAATCGCCCGGTTACTTCGGCGATCGATAGTTGGTTTTGTGATACTTTTCGTGATTATAACCATCATTTCAATATCCAGTTACCCGCATCTTACCGACAGGTTTACCGAAACACCGGTATTATTTGTTGTGCCCCTGCTGGCATTCCTTAGCATTGCCAATGTGCCGCGTCTGGCAAGCAAAGGCAAGTTCCTCAAATCGTTTATCTTCTCATCACTCTCGTTAAGTTTTTTGCTTATTCTGGTTGCAATCGAATTATTCCCGGTTATCATTCTGAACAATGCCGACATAGAGACCAGCATGACAATCTACGATGCCGCCTCATCAGATAAGTCACTGGGTATTATGCTTACCATTACCGCAATAGGGTTGCCACTGGTAATTGCATACACCATATTTGTTTACCGCACTTTCTGGGGGAAAGTAAAACTCGATGAGATGAGTTATTAGTCAGCGTTTTTACTGTATTTGGAATTCCACCTAATCCATGTCATATTCCGGGTTCAATTCCTTTGGCACCGGCGCATTTGTTTTTTCCCGCCATTCCTCCAAAAGTTGAAGCAATTCATCACGCTTCTCCGGTTTCGATTCGGCCAAATTGTGCTCTTCACTAATATCTTCTGCCAGGTTGTACAATTCAATATCGTTGTATTCAAAATACTG
>CAYUBV010000085.1:5941-10416 GCA_964443035.1 uncultured Tangfeifania sp. | reverse complement strand
ATCTTCTTTGGAAATAACATTGGATTTTTTCTGAAGGGTTTGCAGTCCGGCATACTGAATTGCATTTACAATGCCTGCGCCGGTAAGTTCGTATCTGCGTGAAATTTCTGAAAGCTCTACATTTTTGCTGAGTTTTGCAGTTTCAGGCAGATAATTTTTCCAGAGCTGCATCCGCTCGTTGTAATCCGGATTTTCAAACTCAACGATGGAGTTGAATCTTCGGGTAAACGACGGATCGATATTGCTTTTCATGTTTGAAGCAAGAATAACCAGACCAGCGTGTGATTCGATTCGTTGCAAAAGGTACGAAACTTCCTGGTTGGCGTATTTATCGTGTGCGTCGCGCACGTTGGTACGCTTTCCGAACAGTGCGTCCGCTTCATCAAAAAACAGTATCCAGTCTTTATTTTCTGCCTTGTCAAATAACTTCGACAGGTTTTTCTCAGTTTCGCCGATGTACTTGGAAACAACTGTCGACAAATCAATCCGGTATACATCCCGGCCGGTATATTTCCCCAGCAAACAGGCGGTCATGGTTTTCCCCGTTCCCGACGGACCATGGAAAAGTACTTTATAACCCGGTTTTATTTTCCCGCGCATCTTCCACTCCCCCAACAGCGTGTCGTTGTATTTCAGCCAGGTTTCAAGCTCCCCTATTTCATCCAAAGTCTCTTTATGCAAAACCAAATCTTTCCATTCCAGTTCGGTGAAAATTAATTCCGCCGGAAACCGGGCGCTCAATTTTGGTTTGGAAACCTTGCCGGTGGTAAACAAATCCACGTATTCTTCGTCCAAAACAAGTTTACCGCTCATACGCGGTTCACCGTCACCGGCATGTTCGAGGTACAGTACGTTTTTCTTTGCAAAAAGATGGTCATCATCGAATAGTTTCGAAACCCCGATTCGCTTTTCAATATCTTTTCCCGCCAGAATGTACAATACTGTTTCGCCGGTAGGTAAAATGCCCCGGTGATTTTTGCCTTTCACGCCGCCAAATTCGGGAAAATCGCCACCGTTGGGAAGATAGAAGGAAATAACAGAACGAAAAAAACCGGGATCGATATGCGGCACAAGCGCCAGCAAAAGGATAATAATTTCCGGTTTGGAAAGACTTGCTTCCCTTATAAACTTATTCAACCTGCAATCCCCTGAATTTTTGAATTTAAATTCCTGAATTTTAGCCGTGTTGCCTTTCAGTTCCGTTTCAAGGCGGGTATTAATTACATTACGCAAAAAAAGAAGCGTATCGGAGTTGCTCATATGTTTGCCTTTGAATTCATGTAAATTATTTATTTTTCTGATTCTCTTATTGTATTCAAATTTTTAGTCGACCTTTTGATTAAAAATGATTTTACTTTCGTGAGATCGTTAGTAACTTCCATCTGTTGTAAAGTTTTGACTTTCGAATTCACCATCACCTTAGCCGTATCATCTCTAATCTGAGGAGACGTTGTAATGTTTGTTTCTTCCCTTGCGGGGGCTGCCTCTTCCTGCACCGGAATTTCTCTTATTCTTTGCTGAAGTATTGCCATGTCTTTAACATCACGCGCCGCCTCGTTGGTCTTATCTTTTGTTAGTGCTTCATCCGCCAGGTTTTCGGCTCTTTCGTTGTTTCCCAGCAACAAATTCGAAGTGCCTATCTGTACCAGCTCATCAGTTGTGGAAGCCCTTTTTTCAAGTTTTTCCGTTAATTGTTCCATTTTCTGCACTGCCACCGAATCTTCCGGATCTTCAATAACCTTATTTTGTAGTTTAGATAATTCAATTCTATCATTTGAAATGGTTATTTGTGTAATGCTTGGATAGCCGATCATAACAATGGGAATAAAAAAGAAAAAAAGCAGTTTTGCAATCTGTTCTTTTTTAATGATGTAATACAATAACCCGATGCTTAAAATCAAAAACAGAACAACACCGAGTATAAGAAGTGTTATCTCGTATAACAATAATCCGTCGAATAAATTTTCCATCGTTATAATCTTTTAAATTCCAATTAATTAATGAAAAAAAATTTATGTATTATTTTAATACCACACCTGACAATCCCTTGAATTTCTATATAATCCGGGCAAAACAAACAAAACCCTGGTTCTAAAAATGGGTAAATTTATTCTTCCCCGGAAAAAGCAGATACCAAATCATTCAAAATGTATTTTGAACTTGAATTATCTGTTTTTTGATAACCCCAAAAAAACAGACCGCCGTTTGAACTGGTTATTGAATTTTCTTTTTGGGCGACTGGATTATTTCTTAATAACTTTAGCGCAGTTTGATGTTGTTGTTGATTTTCATAAAAATAAATCATACAAAAAACATCCGCATCTATAACTTCATATCCAATCGCATATAAGGCAGACATTTCACTTGCAGAAGGTATTGCTTTAATTTCTTTTAGAGGTCTGGAGAAGCTTTTCATTAAGTTTTCTATTTTCTCTTTCTCATGTTCTAAATAATTTGACATTTTATTTGAATTTAATTTGTTAGATTCCATATTTCCCTTTATTTCTTTTGAACAACTGATAAGCAGGAGGCCTATCATAAAGCAAAATCCAATTTTTTTATAAGTACCCATCAGCAGCAGCCCAGTTTTTGTTTTTCGTTTCAGTTATAAAATTTGTCCAGTCGGAAGCACTTTTAGCAGCAACAAAGGTGTTTTCCAGTGTTTCCATATCACCATCGAAATAAGCACCCGCTACTACAGCTTCCCCAACCAAAGTAACAAGTTTTGTGACAGTTGTCCAATTATTTTGATAGTTAGCTCGACCTCCAATATTTATCCCATCTGCATTACAAACAAGTCGCGTAAAGTATTCTGTAACTCCTTCGTTTAGAGGTTGACTAACACCAATTAGTTGGTCAGAAGAATATTTATGTGTTGCTTCGTGTACCATTGTACCTGGGTTACCACTATTTTGCTCAATCCATACACGACCTGCACTATCCACAAAACCATTTATACTCTTTGTAGCCCAAACAGATGCTCCATAATGATGTTCTCCGGCAATATTCCAATTTGTTGTATCAACAACTGCAACAAATCCTTCAATTTTTCGCCCGGCCGCAACCCCACCACTTACATAAGTTGCGAGGTGAGCCTGAATTGCAGCATCGGCATCTAATGCTGATGTATGTGATACGGTACCTACAAATAACATTCTTAGTTTAACAATTACCCATAAATAATAATCATCGCCAACTTCTGAACGCAATGTATTCAAGTATGCAGCATCATTCCACACTACATCTCTATCTGCCTGTGATGCTGATTCAATAACCTGTTTAACTTCTTTTAAGCCTGCTTCTGTTCGAACCCACTCTATTTTAGTTTTCAGATCAAATTGTAAATCAGTTACGGCTTCTATGATTGTAACATTTGTACAAACATTGATAAAAAATTCTTTCCAGGTTTCTGTTTTTAATGCATCTCTTTCGGTCTGGGTTGTATTTGCATGAATTATCCAGGGCTGTATTGTTGGGTAACTAAGCTCCCAACTGGTAATCGTCATTTCTGCCTTTAACCATGTTAGTTTGGTAATTAGATCAAATTGAAGATCATCGAGAGCAGTTACCATAGTAGCGTTTGTGCAAACGTCAACAAAAAAATCCCTCCCTACAATGGTATTCGTTTTTAGTGAATCCCTTTCAGTTTGTGTCGTATTTGCATGAACAATCCAGTGCCGTATTGTTGAGTAACTAAGCACCCAACTGGTAATCGTCATTTCTGCTTTTAACCATGTTAGTTTGGTAATTAGATCAAATTGAAGATCATCCAGAGCAGTTACCATAGTAGCGTTTGTGCAAATATTAACAAAAAAATCCCTCCCTACAATGGTATTCGTTTTAAGTGATTCCCTTTCAGTTTGCGTCGTATTTGCATGAATTATCCAGGGCTGTATTGTTGGGTAACTAAGCTCCCAACTGGTAATCGTCATTTCTGCCTTTAACCATGTGAGTTTGGTAATTAGATCAAATTGAAGATCATTTAAAGCTTCAACCATGGTCTCATAGGTACAGACACCTACAAAAAAACTTTTTCCTGCAGTTGTACTTGTCTTTAAAACATCTCTTTCAGATTGAGGCGCCGCAGTTACCATTGCCTTAATTTCACTGTACTCAATAAATGTAGTACCAAATGTAGCACCTGCCTTTACCCAATTTAGTTTTGTTTCTAATGAAAAACCTAAATTGTTAACTGCGCGTATCATTTCACCTACATTTAAGGCATTTGCCATTCTTGTTTTGTATGTATTATTGGTTCTAACAATAGCTTTCTCTCTTGCATCCAGTTCCGTACAAATCGAGATAACTTCTTCTTCAGGCACATTCCATTTGTCCAGCATTTCATTTAAACGATCCAAATTACTCTCGTGGCCTTCTTGTTTTTGAATTGAAGGGCTCGGCGACATCTGTTGCAACGTATGTGTCAATTCATGTGCAAGCAAATGTTTTCCTTCCTGTGATTGCGGGTTGTATTT
>CAYUBV010000085.1:0-5841 GCA_964443035.1 uncultured Tangfeifania sp. | reverse complement strand
GCAAGTGGTTTTTCCTGAATGGGGTTTGAAGGATTGGACTGCTCGAAAAAACCGGAATTCCCAAAAAATCCCTGACTTTCACCTGTACGCTGAACCACTTGGTCAGCAACCAGATCGGCTTCCTGTTCGTATTTGTCGCCTGGTTTTCCGATACTCAGTTTTGGTTGAACTCCCAAAAAACCTGTTCCCCTCTGCGCGCTGAAAAAAGCCGAGCTATTTGATTTTTTGTTAGATGTAGTTTGCTCTTTTGTCTTCATAATTCTACCATTCAACGTGTATCAAATTCTCCATCCACGGCAGTTTTACCACCGAAATATTCCAGCTTATCCGCTCGAGCAGAATATCCTGCGTTTTGCGCTCTACCAACAGGCGATATTTTTTTTCATTTTTAATCAGTTTGCCATCGCGTTGCAAAAAGTTCTGGCGCAATCCGCCGGGTGATGTATTTTTAAGTGCAGGCCAGTGTTTTATTGTTTCTGCTAACAGAAGGCCGGCTTCTTCCTTCACAAGTTTTGTTAACAAACTTTCACGAGGCACCGGTATTTTAAGCGGAACACCGCATACAAACTTTTCAAAAATAAGGTTGCCTTCGAAAAAGTCTTCGCTGCCGGTGGCGAGGAAATGCAGCGCCTGCACAGCCAACTCTTTTTTTGAATTTATGATCCGGCCTTTTTTATCCAGAAATTCCAGTTCATCAAAAAACGATTTCAAAAAAGGATGCAACAAAATCAAACCGGCGTTTCCAACAAAGAGTTCATCTTCTTTTTCCCAATAGCTTTCAGCAGCATCTTTACTTTCACCGATTGCAATATCACTTTCGTCTTTGGTTTTTTCGCGAACCATTTCCTTTTCCTTTGATTCGTAAATTGTGCTCCAATCTGCTTCTTTCAAAAAATGAGGATAAATCTTCTCCAACGCAGGAACAACAACGGGTTTAAAGGCTTCAATAAATTTTAAAGACTGCTTCCCTTCTGCTGAAATTATTTGGCTTAATTGCTTCAAATAAATCTCACTTTTAATTTCATTTTTCCTGACAGCCAATTTCAAAAGCCATTGATGAAATAATTTCTGAGTTGGCAGTGAAAATTGTTTTGATAATTTTCGGAGTTTTACAATGTCCGAACTACTGATATTTTTAGCCGTTTTATTCAAAAATGTGAAGAACATTTCATCCGGAAATTGCAGCACAAATCTCCGTGCCGAGAAACTGACCATGGACAGTACTTTTTTTAATTTTTCGACAAACTGTTCATTTTCGAGGCTTTCTTTCCAGATATCTTCCCGGCTAATTTCCCAAATATGTTCTTCCTTTGCATACCAGGGCAACCGGCCGTTTTCAAGAAAATAAAGAAAAACCTGCTCCCTGTTTTCTTCCGGGGAGAGTTTCTTTAAACGGGTTTCCGCATTCTGTAGCAATTGGATGGATGGAATAGCGCGTACCAGTTTCTTTCGAAACGCCTCTCTGATTTCCGATTTCAGCAAATTGCTGTTTTCCCATTTTTCAAATTTTAAATCTACACTCAACTCATCTATTCGAATTACCGATTCCTTCACATCGTATTTTTCCAGAATGATTTCCAGTTCCGGAAACAGTTCCGACTCCAGAAAACTGCTGATAGTGTCTTTTATGAAATACGCTGTTTTCTCACTGGACATGTTCATTTCCAGAACCACTTTATCGATGATATGATTTTGTTGGGTACTCATTAATTCAAAAAATTATTGACTTTTTCATATTAATATATTATATTTGTTTTTATAGATTCAGAGATGAATTACTGGGTTTTGGTTCATTGATATAAAGTTCACTTTTAGTCATCCGCATTTGTGCTGATGCTTTTAGAGCTTTGTTAAAATGTGTTAGGCCCATTAGGATATCATTCGCAATGTACAATTTAAGCGACTGATATCCTTTTATTTTATAGCCCCTTTTCATTTTCATATTACACAGTTATTGCATTTTCACCAGAAGGAGTTCCAAAATAGATGTCGGCAAACTGGCTGTATTTTTCAATCACATCATCAAATACCGGATCATATTCCTGGTTTGTGATATAAAGCGAGAGTTTTGTGACACCGGTTTCGCTGTGCAGGAATTTCCGCAGGTTCACAAATAGTACAATATCGTCGTGAGTGTCTTTTTTATTTCGCCGGTAATGGTCGAGCATAGTTTTGTTTACCCACTCCCCTGTCACCCAATCGCCGTCGAGCATAAACCGAAGGTCTTTTTCGGTTATCTGTTGGAATTCAGCCTTAAGTTTTCTCAGATCGGTCTGAATTTCAGGAGGCAAATCACTGGCTTTTTTAATTGTACGTGTTAAATTATTTTCTGCAAAAAACGGATGATTTACCAGGCGTTCTTTTAATAGATTCCATTTTCTCCATTTTTCATCGAATGCGCCGTAATCATCGTCTTTATCAACCGGTGCAATTCTTTCGTGCAGTTTTTTATAGAAATCCGGATTGTATTTTTTCAAATCGCGGCACCGCATGGCATCAGAACGAAAGATTTTGTTGTTGCGAAACATTCCTTTGTTGCTGTAGGTATAAACCGGGTTATTGTTTCCCATGGTAGCATCTCTGAGCCGTATGGTGTAAGTATCCTCTTTCGCCCGAGTAATCACAAATCGTTTCTGATCTTCGTTAAAATCGAACACAACACCTTTGTCGAAACGATTATTCAATGCTTCCGTGATAGCATGCATGCGCCGCAGAAAAATTTCTTTCAGAGGAATATTCAGCGTAACTGTGCGTCCAATGAGAGGTTGTTTGTTAATGCGGTATTCAATCACCTGCAAAATGTAATTTTCGGGCATCGGGTTATTCCGGCTTTGTGTGCCTTTTAAACTTCGTGCTAAATTATTCAGATATTTCAGCGAACTAATCCAGGGATAGGTGCATTCCATTAATGAGCAACAATCCTGTTCTTCAATTTCGGCCCGGATTTTATAAGGCAGGCAAAAATCACCGACAGCTTCATCATTTTCTGCCAGAATAACAAAAGTGCCTCCTTTGAGAACGCCTGCCCGGTGAATAATTGGCGCATGCTCACTTACAAAACTTCCAAAAGATTGCTGATCATTATTCAAATCAAACACTATGCAATCGAAATCCAGGCCATGATGGCTTTTTTCCGAATTAATTGCATCACGGGCTTCGAGTGCCCTGCTACCGAAGTAACCTTCAATCCGGAAAAAATCGTAATTGCCGGTGCTATACAACAGTGGCTGCCTTATTTCCGGTTCATTTGCCAATGCATTAATGTGGTAACTTAAATTGAATTTTTGTTTCAGGTTGATGAATTTGTTAAAACTCCAGGTATTCAGAAAATCGTCATTTAAACTATAATAAGCCGGGATGGCTTTTTCACCAAGGCAACCTGAAGAACTTGAAGGAGTGATGCGAATTATTTCAGTCTGATTGATTTTGTAATTGTCAATTAGATTTTCGGCCCTGTTTATAAGGCTGATTACTTTTTTTAGGTTTAAATCCTCAGTTGCTGAAAGTGGTGATTTGTAATACTTGTGCCGGTAAGTTTTATACAACTGTGATTCAACTACTTTTCCCAAAAAAAGGTGCTTGGGGAATGAGCCAATGGCGGGGCAACATTCCACATTTATATGAAGGAGAAGCTCTTTTATTTCGATGTAAGTGTCGATTAAATCGGACAGTAAATCAAACCGGTACTGAAAATCGTCTATTTCTGAGCTGTTTACGCCAAAATTGAACAGCGCATCGATTTTATCTGAAATAACTGATTTATTAAACAATTGAAAAATGAATTCATAGCCAAATTTCAACTTGCTAATTAGTGTTTGCGGTATTGCATTCAGAAATTTTTTCCGAATCGAATCCAAATCATTTGCCTGGGCCAAATTTACGCGTGGTATTTTTATTTCGGGAAGATTGGTATACTTTTCCGCAATATTGTGCCAGGTGAAAATAGGATCAAGATTAGCAATAATTTCCGCATCTTCTTTGGAAACCAGTAACACGCGGAGTCGGGAAACCTGTTCAATTCCCTGGTTATCGCAATTGGTGGTGGTACACAAATCGCTTTCTTTCGGAAACGATTCGAGGTACAGCAAAACCACTTTGTTTTTCAGACCTGATAACTCATCCAGCGGTTTTGAATTTTCCACCTGTTCCGGAAGAATTTCCTGCAAATCCATGAGTTGTTCTTCCTCTCCCACCGTTTTCCTGAAAAACTTATACCCTACAACATTGTCTTCAAACTTTTTGTAATAACCAAATTCCAGTTTTTCCAGGTCGATGGATTTAAATGGTTTCCCATTAATTGGTTCTCTAAGTTGAATCAAATCGCCGTCGGTAGTAACTCCAACTCCCTGAGTGATGGTAATTATATTTTCTGCCGATTCCAATCCCAGCTTAAACCCGCAAACAGTTCCAACGCCATGCAAAAACACACGACTCAGCCGGTCCTGGTCTTCGAAATAACTAATAAACTGGTTGAGCTGATCTTTTGTCAACACCTGGTTATCAACAAATGTATGGTAATGTGTGGTAATTTCAGTTAATCGCTTTGCCATAACTTTTTTCAATTAAAGGTTTCCAATGTTGGTTCGGCCCAATACAATTTTGCCTTCCAATGTTTCATCTTCTTCATCGCAATCCAGCAGTTTACCTCCGGGGTAAACCGAGTTGAGTTCGTTTAGTATTTTTATGAGTTGTTTCAATGTCGTTTCATCCTGTTCTTGTTCAAAGTTTGTTTTTGCAAAGAGGAACTCTTTCCAGGCTTTTTCAAAATGAATCATGTCGTTTTTTTCTTCCGGCTCTTCAGTTATTTCCGGGTAACCTATCCAGCAGATTTTGGCCAAAACATGCGCCGGAATTTCTTTCCGAATCAGTTCTTCCAAAAAATTTCTGAAATCGGGATCTGCGAACCGGTAGGTCCAGCCCGGCAAAACAATTGTGATGCGAAAAGAATACGGATCCACCGGTTCACAACTGGTGCAGTCATCTGTGCAAATCGGGAGAAAGTAATCCAAAGGAGCGGAATCTTTTGTTACATCAGGACGCAGCAAAATGTGTTCGACCACAAACATTCCTTCCTCGGTAAAATCCTGTCGCATAAACTGAATGATTTCGAAAATGGCCTGTTTCAGTTCATCCTGCGTGTCGTAATACGAAAACTGGCGGGCAATAATCCGGTCGGTGCTGTCGGCTTCGGCATCGAGGTTTATCACATCGAAAGAATATTTCCCCGATTCAGAAAGCTGAATTTCGAAATTACCCACTTCTGCTTCATCCAAAATTTCATTGTGAAAAGCATCTTCGATGACCTGTAGTGGAGTTTGTATAATTTTCGCCACAGACAGGTACATTTCCCGTTGTGCCAGAACTTTTGCAGAATAATTTTCGGTGGCCGATAAAACAATTTCATTTTTGGTATCCCGAATCCGCCAGCGGAAAACATCGTTGCCGTCTGAATCCGTCAATTCATAAATTTCGGCAAACGAACCGGACAAATTGCGGCGATTGTAATTTTTAATTCCTGCCAGTCGCGCAATTCGTTTCTGAACTCCCGAAACGTTATCTGTGTTCCATAAATTTTCTTCCTTCTGATCAAAGTAATTGAAAGCACTTCCCCGCTGCCGGCTGGTTATATTGTAATCGCGCAGAAAATCTTCTTTCGATTTTAATATTGCTGCATCGGCATAATTTCCGTAAAGTTGTTTCATCAGGAATGCATAATCACTGAATTTTTCAGCAAACCGCCCGATTAAATGGTCGAGCAGTTTATTCCGGCGTTCCACATTGTTATCCAGATCAGCAAGCAATTTTTGTGTAAGCTTTTCAGTATCGTCTGCCGGATAATCC
>CAYUBV010000084.1:0-10467 GCA_964443035.1 uncultured Tangfeifania sp. | reverse complement strand
AAAAACCTGAAATGCGTGTTTCTGAGTCACCTTTCAGCAGAAAACAATACACCTGAACTGGCACTGACTTCATTTAAAAAGCTGGGAACAAAATTGGACGTGCGGCTGACTTCGAGATACGAGGCGGGGGAAGTGTTTGTAATTTAAAATTTATTGTTTCCGTGCAATTTGTCCAGCCAACTAATTATAGCGGGAACAATCAACAAACCCTCATAATCCCTTCTTTTCATGAGATGTAATTCATTTGACGATCAACTAAAATAAAGAGTATCGGAACTTAATTCCTGGTTGTTTGGCCATGATATAAAATAGCCGTTATTCTTCACCAATCGAAAGTAAGCTTGATCTTTTAATTGAGTAAAAATTCCTTTTGCAAGGTAAGGACTTAAATCCACCCTTTTTGTTCTTCCATCACTAAACTCAACAAAAAGAATATAATCTTTTTCAACTTCTAATTTATTAATCAAAACCATTATTGAAGTGGATTAATTTTAAAAACTTCTTTCCCTTCGATTGCCAATTTCCAATCAGCCATTAATTCATCCTGATGAATTTCAATCCAGGCCTGTACAAGTTTTAATTTTTTTGCCGGAAAACTTCCGGCAAGTAATTCACCTGTTTTAATTTCAACAACTGCTGTTTCGTCTTGATATTCAACATGTATATGTGGTTTATTGTGGCGTTTATTATCAAAATGAAACAACCTGATAATAATCCCATAAAACATTGAAATTACAGGCATAATTATTTTTTTTACAAAAATAGGAATTGATATTCGTATTCCAATATCATTTAATAAATACTTTTACCGCTAATTAATTAGTCATTTTCATTATCAAAACCAAATTTACTCCCTGCCTGCAAGTTTAGCCAGCAAGCGCAAAATTTCGAGGTAGAGCCAGATGAGTGTGACCATTAAACCAAACGCTCCGTACCATTCCATGTATTTTGGAGCGCCGGCTTGTGAGCTTCTTTCAATAAAGGCGAAATCGAGTACCAGGTTGAGCGCTGCCACACCCACAACCACCAGGCTAAAACCGATACTGAAGGTGCCGCTGCCGTGAAGAAAATTTAAATTTGCCCCAAACATACCTGCAATAAAACTCACAAAATAAACCACAGCAATACCGCCTGTTGCCGCTACTACACCGAGCATAAATTTACGGTTCACCTTAATAATTCCGGACCGGTAAACAAACAGCATGATGGCAAAAACAGCCAGTGTAAGGGCCACAGCGCGCATGACAATGCCGGAATACATCGATTCGAAAATGGCAGAAATACCCCCCAGCAACAATCCTTCGAATACGGCATAAATGGGCGCCGATATTCCTGAACTCTTAGGACGAAAAATCGTGACAAGTGCAGTAATCAATCCACCGATGCCACCCACCAAAACCCATGGCATAACTGCCGAAGATGCCGCCTCGGGATTCGCCACACCGAAAAATTTATTCCAGGTAAAAATGGCGGCTGCAATCACAAGAAGCAGCATTAAACCGGTTTTATTAATGGTTCCGTTAACAGTCATTGCCCCGGAATCGGCAATGCGTTCTTTTGCGAATTTACTTTCCGCCAGAACCGGATTGGATGTTTTTGTAAGATGTATCATAGTTGCAATAAATTAATTTCAAATAATTATTTCGGTCAATTGGCAGAACAAAATATTTGCCAACAAGTTTGTTACTGACAAGATTTCCGAAGTTGTTTTTTTAATCGAAACGCTCCCTGAAGAGCGGAGTTGCCAGTTCTCCGTACAATGCTTCACCAAAATTGACGGCAGTTTCGGAATCGGACAACTGAAGATTTTTTGCAAGTTCGATGGTTTGCCGGTACAGCATTTCAGATCGGTTGGCCAGCGCAATAATAGCACGGTGTAATACCGTATGCAATTTTGCATCTTTGGCAAGCGTAAGCAATTCTTCAAAAAACGGCTCAAACATTTCGTCGATGGCATTTTTTTCGGCAAGTGCCAGCCGGCCGGCCAAATGAATGCCCGTAAAACGAACCAGGTGTTTTTTTCCGCGGCACCATTCCAGCGCTTTTGTAAAAGCAAATTTTGTACGCGACCACAAATTGGTGGAAGCCTGTTCGGCAATCTCGCTGTTTTCAAAGCTTTTGGTCCAAAAATCCATCTGTTCTTCGGTCACTTCACCCGGTTCATCCAGCAAAGTGGCCAGAATCATGGTTTCGCGCCATTGCTTGTTCCAAAGTTTTAGCGCCAGCAAATGGTTGGGCTCAAAAGTCCGGGCTATTTCACGCAATTCAACTACCGACACTCCCCAGTTTAATTTATAGGCGATGCCATGCTCTTTCATTGAAGTGGCAACATCGCCGTTTTTTCGCGATTTAATCAGCTTTAAAATTTGCTGAAACTCTTTTTCAGTCCCGGCATCATCGAGTAAAAAATCCATTTGCTCCAATTGCGTATCGTTTGAATTCAAAATAAAACTTCTGCAAAAATAAAGATTACAAGTATTCCCAGGGAATAAATCACAAAATACCTTACCGGATGGTAATCGGCCAGTCTGATATTCAGTTTTTGTTTTACTGCCAGTATCAAATATATTTTTTCGAAAAGATAGGCCACAAATGTGGCAAATGCAATTCCGGCAATTCCCCAGTACTGCACAAAAAGCAAGCTCAGTGACACATTCAGAACAAGCTCAAAAAATGAAGCTTTCACAATTTCGCGGGTAAGTTTGAGCCCGTTCAAAATGGTTTGCGGCATGAGCAGCCTGCTGATTATCAACAAAAGATATATATTAAAAATGGTGGCACTCTCTTCGAACCGTGGATTAAACAGCACCGGAAATACAGGATGTGAAACTAGTAAAAGCAGCGCTGTAACAGGAAACAGAAAATGCATAAGCCGGGAAACGCTTTTTTTCAGTGCTGCCAGGTTTTGCTGCAATTTTTCCCTGCGGGCAAATTCGGGAAGCATGGCGCTGCCAAGTGCATTTGCCAAAAGCATGGCCAGCGGGAGTTCGCGGGCCCCGTACCTGAATACGGCAAATGTACTTTCGTCGAAACGGGAAGTGACAATAAATCCATCTACAAACTGTGCTGAACCGCTTAAAAAAGTAGCTGCCACAAGCGGACCTCCCAATTTCAGGTGGCTTTTTACAAATGTTCCGGAAAAATGAATTTCCCTGAAACAGATAAAAATACCCCATAACCAGAGGTAACGCAAAACTGCTGAAGCGACCAATCCTTTCAGCACAACTGAAACGGGTTGGTTGAGCACAGCCGGAATTACTACCAGCAACAACTGAATGGAAAAAGAGACGATGCCATAAATAATCAGGGAAGTATTCTTCTTTTTTACAAGGTAAAAATATTCAGTAATGTGTGCAGGAACGCCAAAAATGAGGTAAATCAACAACCATCTCAGCTCAGGAATTGATTTTCCGTTGAGCAGGTATTCCGAGAAAAAAGGATGTATTAAATACAAAATTGCTGCGGCGAGGATGCTGAAAAACGATATAAGTACAAATGCACTGAAAATGGCGGGATTTGAATTTCTTTTTCCGGCAGATAATGGCAAAAGGGCTTTCATTAATCCGTTCAGCCAAAAAAAACTGAGCGCCCCTGAAATAAATATAAACGTTTCATACTCTCCGATATCCTCAGCCGAGAGTGCTGTTTTTGTAAACACAACTCCAATTAAAACAAGGGTAGTGTACCTTGCCAACTGGTAAAACTGAAAAGCCGAAATGGTATTTAAATATCTTTTCACAGGTGCAATGAATGGTTTCAAAAGTATAAAAATTGAAGCAGATTAAAGCCCGTTTACAGCGCCGCAATTAAAATTAAGATAGAAAACGGAACAGAAAGGGAAAACTTAAGGCGAAATGTAAAAAACTACAATACCGGGTAAGTAATCAGCTTTTCAAAATACTGAACCGAATTTCGTGAAACAGGTACTTCCCATGATTTTCCATCGTTGTAGATAATGCATTTTTTCCTTCGCTTATCGATTTTCCGAAGGTAGTTGCGGTTAATCCAGCAAGAGCGGCTGCTTTTTACAAAATGGTCGTGGTTTATTGTTTCAACAGTTTCATTAATGCCGGTAGAAAGTTTTATCTCCTCACCACATTTAAGTATTAGAGTTGTTTTTGACCGGCTTGATTTGCAAATCAGTATTTCATCCAGTTGCAAAACAATGATACCATTTTTGTATTTGAATGTTCTTTTTGTGTCCGGATCGAAATTTTTGGCTAAAAAATCGATTTTGTTGTCCAGTATTTTTTGCTTTACTTTCAGCTTATAGCGCTTCAGCATCTCCAGTACATCTTGTTTTTCAACAGGTGCAGTAAGAAAATCGAATGGTTTTAAAGGAAGCGACTCATAAGCCAGATGGCTGTCTTCGGCAATAAAAATAACATCAGGATACAGGTTCCGCTTATGCAGTTCGTGAACCAACTCAAATCCATGGGCATCAGACAACTCCAGGTTCACAAACACCATTTGAATCAAGTTGTTACAAATGAGTGACAAACCTTGCCCGATGTTTGTCGATT
Organism: uncultured Tangfeifania sp.; assembly: GCA_964443035.1. GTDB lineage: Bacteria > Bacteroidota > Bacteroidia > Bacteroidales > Prolixibacteraceae > Tangfeifania. The sequence goes on along the minus strand of CAYUBV010000084.1, from coordinate 5,944 downwards.
TACCCGTGAGTACTATCTCGGGTACTTCGTTAAGCAGGGTGGTTAAGCTTTGTAATTTGCTGCTTGACGCTGCAAGAACAACAGCAGTAATTTTATTTTTAAGCATAAAAATTATATGACGACAACAATTCTTTTGTAGCCTGCTGGGAGGCGCTAACCTCCCAGGTTTTTAAATCCTTTTTAAAATAACATTTACCCTTCACTTTATCAATTTTCCTGATATGATCAAGATTTATAAGCAAAGACCTTCCCAAACGGTAAAAATTCCACCTTTTCAACATCTGTTCCAACTGGGTAAGGTTGGAATTTGTCACTTCCTTTTTCCCGTTGGCTAAATAGATAAAAGTAGCACCAACGGCACTTTGGCAGTAAATAATATCGTAAGGATTTATTAAAATATAGCTGTGCTGAGAGTTGATACGGATTTTAACGTCTTCGGGAATGGCATCTACAATATCGACAATTCTTCCCGGAAAAAACTGATGATTCAGCCGCTGATATTTTTCAATTATTCCCCGTAACTCATCTTTAATTACCGGCTTGGGCAAAAAATCATACACCCCGTTTCTGATGGCATCAACAGCAAACGCCTTATTGGCAGAAACAAAAACTACCGGCACATCTACCAGGCTTTTATTCAGCAGTTTCTTTAAATCGGTTCCTGAATTACCCGGCATATTTATATCGAGAAGAACAAGATTGGGTAAACGTTCAAGGATGAGGTAAAATGCTTTTTCAGAATGATCAGCCTCACCAACAACTTCTACGTTAGGTATTTCTTCGAGCATAGTACGCAATAATGAGAGCGAATCTGGTTCGTCATCAACTATAAGTACTTTAAATTTTTCACGAGCCATTTTAATAACTTCTTGCTGTTTATTAAAATGTTCTCTCCGTTTTCTCAAGCCGTGTCCTTTTTCAAAAGTAATTAAAATTGTACAAAACACAATAAATATTTTGAAATGGCGGGCGAAGCCAATCAGGTTAAGCATACTTCAGAATAAAGGACAGAAATTTCCGGCTGCAAAAAACCGGTTCGTAAATTTACAGAAAACCCCGATAATTGAATCAACCTGCAATTTTCTTCTAAAAAGATTCAAAAAAAGTAATTGTGAAAAAAATTTATACCGCTGAATATTCCTGAATAAATAAAATGCTGAAAAGAAACATGTTGGTAAGTCCGGATTTCTTATTTATACAGATCAAGCGCTCTGTAGAGCATAATTTTGTTTAAAATTTATTGAATCATATTTCAACACTAACTTTCATAAAAACAGCCTTTTCAATTTTTTTTATCTATATTTAGGGACCTTTATTGGCATTTGTTGTTGAGCTTTTTTATAAAAAACAGACCATCATAAAATTTCTAAACAAAACAGAATGAGAAGAGATTTCTACAGAAGCCTTAAACGAATAAAACTACCTTTCTCAGTTTTCTTACTTACATTTTTTTTGAATTTTACTTTTCCCTCTCCTGTGTATTCTGAAACAGATGATTCCGTAATTCCGGGAGGTTATTCCGAAGATGAAATAAAACGCGGACAACGTTTTTTTATGGGGCTTCTGCCTTTCGAGCGCGAACATGCAGGTTGTGTATCGTGTCATAATCTCCAACAAACCGATACGTTGAACTGGAATCCTTCGGCAATGGATATTGCCCTGAAATATGCAGGAGAAGATACTGCTTCTTTCCGGAACGCTGTTATGGAACCAACAGGACAAGTGATGTCAGCTTCTCATCAGAATTTTGACATCAGCGACGAAGATCTTGTGTATGTGAAAGCTTACCTCGACCACCTTGCCTTAAAAGGACCGGCTCCTGAAAAACCCAGTATCAACCAGTTATTGTTATTTCTGTTTCTGGGTATTCTGATTACATGGGCACTTCTCGAATTAATTTTCTTCAAAAAAATAAAATTCAAGGTGATTCCGGTTATAATATTGCTCGGAGCTCTAAGTTACCAGGCTTTAATGGTTTACGAAGAAGCTGTTGGGCTTGGCAGAAGCAAGGGATATGAACCCGATCAGCCGATAAAATTCTCGCACCAGGTGCATGTTGCTGAAAACCAAATAGATTGCATGTATTGCCACCACACAGCCGATCATTCAAAATCTGCCAATATTCCCTCAACCAGTCTTTGCATGAACTGCCACGTGGTAGTGCGTGAAGGTTCGCGTTCCGGAGGGTTTGAAATAGACAAGCTCGTTAAGGCTCACGAAGAAGGCCGTTCAATTGAGTGGATACGCATTTATGATCTGCCCGATCATGCGTTCTTTTCGCATGCACAGCATGTGGGAGCCGGCAAACTGGATTGCGCCTCATGCCACGGTAACGTGGAAGATATGCACAGGGTGCGCCAGGTGAGCGATCTTTCAATGGGCTGGTGCCTCGATTGCCACCGCGAAACCAACGTCGATTTCCTCGGTAACGATTATTACAAAACATACGAAAAATTTCACGAAGAGATAAAGGCAGGCATCCGTGATTCGGTAACGGCAGCCGACATTGGCGCCAACGATTGTCAAAAATGTCATTATTAATAAATTAACTGTTAATTGTTTTCGGCACAAAATATATTCCGATGAGTGAAGAAAAAAAATACTGGCATGTTCTGGAAGAATTTGAGCCATTTAAAGATATTCAGATTAAAAACGGCCCCGAGGAGGTAATAAGCCCGACATCGCGCCGTAAGTTTTTAAAACTGCTCGGACTGGGAACAGCATCGGCTGCGCTGATTGCCTCCTGCAAACGACCGGTTGAAAAAGCGATTCCGTACTTTATTAAGCCCGAAGAAATTGCACCGGGAAAAGCTGTTCATTATGCTTCTTCGTATTTTAATCAGAATGAATATTGCAACGTACTTGTAAAAGTGCGGGACAACCGCCCGATTAAACTGGAGCCCAACCCAAAATCAACGGTTACACCCAATGGGACAAGCGGGAAAGTTCAGGCCTCGGTACTGGATGTTTACAATGTGCACAGGTATGGCGGGCCTCAAAAAGACGGAGAGAAAATTTCATTTGAGGATGCCGACAAAGAAATTGTTGCTCAACTGCAACAATTCAAAGAATCGGGACGCCCGGTATTGCTGATAACCCCAACAATAATCAGCCCTTCAACAAAAAAACTGATAAGCGAATTTGCGGAAACCTACAATGCTGAGTGGCAGCAATACGATGCCATCCCGATGGATGGTTACCGGGCAGCCAGCAAAAAATCTTTTGGCACCGATGATTTGCCTGCTTATCATTTCGAAAAAGCCGACTGCATTGTGTCGGTTGGTTGTGATTTTCTGGGGACCTGGCTGTCGCCGGTGGAATTTTCGGGGCAGTATGCCAACCGGCGTGATTTGCACAAAAAAAATCCTGAATTAAACAAACATTACCAGATTGAAGCGGGGATGTCGCTGACCGGAACCAACGCCGACGAGCGTATTCGTGCTGAACGTGCCGATTTCGGAAAAATACTCGCTTACCTGTATAACCGGCTTGCTGCTGAAAAAGGATTGACAACATTTGATTTGCCGGCGCCTGGTTCTGAAATTAAATCACGCCTGGATAAAATTGCAGATGACCTGGCCAAAAACGAAGGCAAATCAATCGTAGTTTGCGGCGACAACAATCCCGATTTCCAGGTTATTGTAAATGCCATCAATCAAATGCTCGGCAACATTGATACTACCATCACTTTCGATCGGACTTACAATCATTACCGGGGTTCCGAAAAGTGGAAAGAAACGTTGCTGAACGGAAATCCGGCTGCTGTAATTTTATGGGATGTAAATCCGGTATACAACCACCCGGAATCAGAAAAAATTAAAACGGCAATACAAAACGCTGAATTATCAGTGGCAATCAGTTCGCTTCCCGATGAAACTAGCGAACTTTGTAAATACGTCATTCCATCGCCCGGATACTTAGAATGCTGGAGCGATGCAGAATATAAAAAAGGCATCGTTTCGGTAATGCAGCCAACACTGCATAAACTTTTCAAATCGAGACAGGCCCAGGAAACATTGCTTGCATGGATGGAAAATTCAACACCGTGGAGAGAGTACTTAAAAAATAACTGGAAAACAGGATATCTTTCTTCTGCCGGCCTTGCCGGAACTGACGATTACTCCGCCGAGCGTTCATGGGTTAATGTGCTGAAAAACGGAGAACTTGTTTTAGACAACATCGGGATAACAGAAACAAGCTTCAACTCTGATGAAACCGAAAAAGCATTTCAGAATGTGAATACCGGACAATCTGCATCCGGGTACACGATAGAATTAACAGAAAATGTGAATGTGGGCACAGGACATGGCCCGCTAAATCCTTGGCTTCAGGAATGCCCCGATCCGGTTACCCGCATGGCATGGGGAAATTATGCATCGGTTGCTCCGGCTGCAGCCCGCAGTCTGGACCTCAAAAATGGCGATGTTATTCAAATAGGTGAAATAAAAATCCCGGCATTTGTACAACCCGGTCAGGCTGAAAAAACGATAAGCGTTGCCCTCGGTTATGGAAGGGTAACAGGAATTCCCGAGGAGTTGATAACCGGCGTGAATGCTTATCCGTTCACGCAGGAAAAAAACGGAGTGCGAATTTTTTCTGTTTCCGGTCTGGATATTCAAAAAACCGGAGAAACGGAAGAATTGGCCCTGGTGCAGGGGCACCAAAGCATGGAAGGCCGTCCGATTGTTCGCGAAGCTACACTGGCGGAATGGAAAGAAGATCCGGCTGCCGGCAACGAACTGCATGAATGGGTAGAAGACCATCATGCATCGCTGTATCAGAAAAAAGAATACCCCGGCCATAAATGGGGAATGGCCATCGACCTGAATACATGTACCGGTTGCAGTGCCTGTGTGTTGGCCTGCAACACCGAAAATAATATACCGGTAGTTGGCAAAAAAGAGGTGATTCGTGCGCATGAAATGAACTGGATTAGAATCGACCGCTATTACAATGGCGGGGAAGAAAATCCGGAAGTAGTGCGTCAGCCGGTAATGTGCCAGCACTGCGACAATGCACCCTGTGAAAATGTTTGTCCTGTTGTGGCAACCAACCACTCGAGCGAAGGATTGAACCAGATGGCTTACAACAGGTGCATCGGAACCCGTTACTGCAACAATAACTGCCCCTATAAAGTGCGTCGGTTTAACTGGCTCGACTACACAGGGTCGGATGCCATTCCGCACAACCGCTACGATCCGGCGGGTTTGTCAGTCGATCTTTCCAGAATGCGCCACAATCCGGATGTTACGGTAAGGGCGAAAGGGGTTATTGAAAAATGCTCGTTCTGTGCGCAACGCATTCAGGAAAAGAAACTGACAGCGAAAAACGAAAACCGCACAATGCGCGACGGCGAGCTAAAAACCGCCTGTCAGCAGGCATGTCCGGCCGATGCGATTGTATTTGGAGACATGAATGATCCGGATAGCAAAGTTTCTAAAATGATGAAAGACCCGAGGAATTATCATCTGCTGGAAGAGTTGCACACTTTGCCCAGCGTTGGATATTTAACTAAAATCAGAAATAAAAGCTAAAACAAACTAAATGACGATGCACAAATCAACGGTAAGGGAACCGTTAATAAACGGCGAAAAAAGTTACAAAGATATTACCAATGATGTAATGGCGCCCATTAAGGCCAAACCCGGCAAATTGTGGTTTGCCGGGCTCACTGTGTCTGTTATTGTTATGCTGGCAGGGTTTGCCGCCATTGCTTACACGGTTTGGTTTGGGATAGGCACCTGGGGTGTAAACCGTACCATTGGCTGGGGATGGGGAATTACCAACTTTGTGTGGTGGGTTGGTATCGGCCATGCCGGAACATTTATTTCAGCTATTTTACTGCTGTTCAGGCAAAAGTGGCGCACCAGCATTAACCGGGCTGCCGAAGCAATGACCATTTTTGCGGTGATGTGTGCCGGCCTTTTTCCGCTCATTCACATGG
>CAYUBV010000083.1:0-10629 GCA_964443035.1 uncultured Tangfeifania sp. | reverse complement strand
CGGCGGGAGTGCGGGTCATTACCAAATCGTTGAACGGATGTCCGCCTTCGCGGATAGGAGCCGTTTGCTCTGTGGCAATGTAACCGGGGCCGATTCCGTTAATCTGGATGTTGTATTTGGCCCACTCGCAGGTCATGTTGGCAGTCAGCAGTTTCAGTCCGCCTTTTGCCGAAGCGTAGGCCGACACAGAATTGCGGCCGTAAACACTCATCATGGAACACATGTTAATGATTTTCCCGGAGCGTTTTTCAATCATTTTCGGTGCCACACGTTTCGAAACAATAAAAGGCGCAACCAAATCAACATCGATTACCTGTTTGTATTCAGAAACCGGCATATCGAGGATGGGAATCCGTTTAATGATTCCGGCGTTGTTCACCAGAATATCGATGGTTCCCACCTCTTCTTCAATCTGCGAAATTCCGCGGTCGACATCTTCCTCGCTGGTTACATCAAACTTCAACGTATAAACATCGATTCCTTCACCGGCGTATTCTTTCCGGCAACTTTCCAGTTTTTCAACAGAAATATCGTTCACACATATTTTTGCACCGGCTTTTCCGAGCGTTTTCCCAATGGCCATTCCAATACCGTGGGTGCCGCCGGTAATAAGCGCTGTTTTTCCTGATAAGTCGAATAATTCCTTCATAAATTATCTTTTTTTTGAATGATTAACGTAAGTCTTTCGGATTGATATTGTCCATATCCGTATAATCGAGGTTCTCACCTGCCATTCCCCAGATAAAAGTATAATTGGCAGTTCCGGCTGCCGAATGAAGCGACCAGTTGGGTGAAATTACTGCCTGCTCATTATGCATCCAAATATGACGCGTGTTATCCGGTTCGCCCATAAAGTGGCAAATGGTTTGGTCTTCGGGCAGGTTGAAGTAAAAATAAACCTCGTTACGCCGGCTGTGACGGTGCGGCGGCATGGTGTTCCATATACTTCCGGGTTTTAACTCTGTCATTCCCATCTGAAGCTGGCAGGTATCGACTACTTTGTTAATTATCAACTGATTGATTGTACGCTCGTTGGAAGTTTCCAGGGAACCTTTATGCAGCACATTGGCATCGGCAAGCGTGATGTGTTTCACCGGATATTCCTTGTGTGCCGGAGCCGAGTTAATGTAATATTTTGCAGGATTTTTCGGATCGTCCGAAGCAAAAGTTATTTCCCCGCTTCCTTTTCCAATATAAAGCGCTTCTTTAAACTTCATTTTATATTCCGTGCCATCTACTGTAATGGTTCCGGCACCTCCTACATTAATTACTCCCACTTCGCGGCGGTAGCAAAAATATTCTGCCTTTAACGGGTCTATGGCCTCCAGTTTCAGTGTTTCGTTAACCGGAACGGCGCCTCCGACTATAAACCGTTCGATGGCTGAATATACCAACCGTATATTGTCGGATTCCATCACTTTCTCCATCAAAAACTCTTTCCTGATTCGTTGGGTATCGTACTTTTTAAAATCCTCGGGATGATAAGCATACCTTTCTTCATAAATTGTTGCCATAATCTTTTATTTTAAAAATTCCTGTTGTCTTTTCAATGCTTCAAGGTAATAGTAATCAGCGTAGTTAATTGCCACATCTACCTCGCTGTTTGCCGGTTTGTGCCCCACGCTGTGTTTTAAAATAAAACCTCCGTTTGTTCCACCGGTGGCCCGGTATTTTTCTGAAGTTAAACTTTCCACAATTTTATGGGCAGTATCGAGGTATTTCTGGCCGTTTTCAGCCAGGAGGCTCAGTTCAAAAAGTGCGGAAGCAGTAATAGCAGCGGCTGATGCGTCGCGATTGGTTTCCGGAATATCCGGATCGTTGTAATCCCAGTATGAAACTCCGTCTTCCGGCAGGTTCTCCATAATAAAACCGGCAATATTTTCAGCTACATTTAAATATTTCTCATCGACTGTTTCGCGGTAAGTCATGGTGAAACCATAAAGGCCCCAGGCCTGTCCCCTGCCCCAGGCCGATTCGTCGCTCAGCCCCTGGTGGGTTTCCTTCACTATCGGTTCTCCGGTAATTGTATCGAAACTCACCACATGGTAGCTGCTCCAATCGTCGCGAAAATGGTTTTCAACTGTAACATCGGCATGTGAAATGGCTGCTTCGCTGAATTTGGGGTCACCGGTAACTTCCGATGCCCAGAAAAGCATTTCCAGATTCATCATGTTATCGATAATTACAGGATAATCCCACTTGTCGCTGTTATGATCCCACGATCTTATACACCCAATGGTTGGGTTGAAACGTGTCATCAACGATTCAGAAGCCCGCAAAATCACCTCTTTGTAATCTTCATTGCCGGTAAGCCGGTAGGCATTTCCGTAACTGCAAAAAACCATAAATCCCAAATCGTGGGTATTGGTTCTGTACTGAACGCCTTCAAGTTTCAATGTATTTTCAAGCGCCACCTCTTTCCAGAAGATATCGCCTGTCAGTTCGTACATGTACCAGAATGAACCGGCCGGGAAACCGCAGGTCCAGTCATTAATTCCCACCATCCAATAGCCACCGTCTTCGTCGGGATAGGAACGGGGAACTTTTTCCGGCGGAATATGATCGACCAAAACTATTAACTGACTGCTCAACTGTTCTGTAAGTTCAGAAAATTCCGGCATTCCTGTTCTATTACCAGCACAGGAAAAAAGAAAAAATGCCGCAAGTGAAATGATTAAGTTTTTATTCATTTTAAAATGATTCTAATAATTATTACAACACAAAGATAAAAGGAAAAAAGAAGATGTGCAATCGATTGCAATCTTAAAAGAAATATTTCTTAACTTTACCGGCAAAATATATAAATGGCGAAGCAATCTGAAACTACTATACATGATATTGCCAAAAAACTGAATATCTCGGCATCTACCGTATCCAGGGCATTAAATAATAATCCGCTAATTAACAAAGCTACTGCTGAAAAGATAAAAAAAGTTTCCCGGGAAATGGGTTACCGGCCCAATGTAATGGCTGCAAACCTGCGCACCCGCCGTACCAATACAATTGGGGTAATTGTACCGCTAATAAACCGGCACTTTTTTTCATCCGTAATCAGTGGAATTGAGGAAGTGGCTTACAAAGAGGGATTTGCGGTGACCATTTCCCAATCGAACGATAATTTTGAAAAGGAAGAAAAAATTGCACAAACACTGTTCTCCAACCGGGTAGATGGTTTAATAATGTCCATCGGGATGGGAACTACGCATTTTGAACATTTGCAGCATTTTTCCGAAAGAAATGTGCCGCTGGTGTTTTTCGACCGGATTGTGGATGAAATTGAAGCACATAAAATTTCTGTTGACGATTATAAAGGCGGTTTTAAAGCCACCACCCATTTAATTAAAAACGGGGGCAAAAAAATTGCACACATTGGCGGCCCCTTAAACCTGAAGATTTATCAGAAACGGCTGGATGGATATTTTGATGCCATGAAAAATGCCGGTTTACCTGTTGAGGACTCCATGCTTATTCACAACAGCCTGACACGCACCGACGGCACCAACGCCGTAAAAAAACTGTTCAGCCAAAAAGTAAAACCCGATGCCATTTTCTGTGCCAACGATACCACTGCATTGAGTGCTATCATATATTTTAATGAACATGGAATTAAAGTTCCCGATGATGTTTTAGTGGTTGGCTTCAGCAACGAACCTTTTTCAGAGGTCGTCACCCCTTCCATCAGTACCATCAGGCAACCCGGGTTTGAAATGGGACAAAAAGCCGCCGAACTTATTATCGAACAAATCAAACTAAAAGACAAACCGGCAAAATTCCAGGAAATTGTGATGCCCACAGAACTAATCATCAGGCAATCGTCGGTTCGAAAGTAAATAAAATACCAGTAACAACTTCCAGCTTTTTATAATTGCATTAAAAATTTCCTTGTTGAATATTTCTAATGTTCAGGCACCTGAACTATTAAAACAAAAGATGAGTTGCAACCATCTATTCCAGCAAAACTGCGTTAAAAAGCAACTTGAATGTAACCGGCGTGGAAGCCCTGAACTGCGGATTGAAAGAAGAAAGTATTACCTGCCCTTTTCCTTTTTTTACCCATACCAGGGCGGCTTCCCGTTTCAGCAGCTCTTCTTTTTGGGCGAATCCGCTCATCAGAATTTCATCTTCAGGAAAAGCAGCCACTACCCGGCGGTCCATGTCGAGACCGGGAATGGAAGTGCGGAAAACCGGTGTACCCCGGTGAAAAACCCCGCACTGCTCCGGCATTCCCCACGCCAGCGGATGGTCATTCCGGAAATTTAACCGCAACAACGAGCCGGGAACATACAGCCCTTTCGATGTCAGGCTTTTCCCGATGTCACTCACCGGCAGCATAAATTCCTCCTTATTTTCATCGTCTTTTTCGCCAATGGTAATGGCGCTAAGAAACAACTCGGTTGCCGGTCCCCACGCCATTATTTTGCCGCCGTTGTTCACAAATTTCATGAGGTTTTCGAATCCTTTCTTTTCCATTCCTTTGGCAAATTCAGGCGGATAGTTGGAAGGAACCGGTTTGCCATCGCGTTCATATTTTCCCTGCATGTAAATGGATTTCGACCGGTCGGTAAAAATAAGCACATCGAAATCGCGCTGCAGGTCTACGGTTTGCAGATTCTCGGGCCGCAAAACGGTGTAAGGAATATGATATTCATCGAACAGGTAGCGGGTCCAGCCACCGTCCATGTCGTGTTGCCAGGTTTCTACCACACCCACCCGCGGTGTTTTTAAAGTTACTGTTTCTGCTTCGGGTTTTTCGTTTAAAAAAACAGGACTGACATTTATTTTTTCGTTTACCGGGCTGAATTTATCATTTACAGGAACCAGGAAACTTCCGGCAGGATAAGATTTTCCGCTCACAGAGAAAGCTTCTGTTGCACGTTCCACTTCCAGCTTTTCTTTCAGGGCAATAAAGGCCGCTTTGTAGCTTTCATTGTTCGAAGACGAAAACAGCGCCCATGCTGTATTTTCATCCGGTTCATTTTTCAGACTGAAGGGAATGGTTACCGGTTTGAGTTTGTTTGCCAGATCAGGAATCCCGCTATTTATTTCAACGGCATCAACCCCTTTATGCAGGGGTAACGACCAGGAGGTTATATCGTAAGGGCGAATCAATTCGCCACCTGCTGTATAGTAACGTGCCGGGAATTTTTGTTTTTCCAGAACTTCCTTTATGAATGCGCGGTAGGGCTGGGCAAGCGGTACTACCACGTCGCCTGTTTTAAAATTACGGTCGTTCCAAACCACATCCCCGGTCAGACGGAAAGTTTTGACTCCGTGCCGGTGCAACAGGTTCACCAAATCAGCCATTTCGCTCAAATCGTGCTGCTTTTGGGGCAGGATGTAGTAAAAAGGCGCTTCTTCATTGCCGCGTTTAATTTCACGCCGGGTAATATCGTTGCGGAACTGAAGAATTTCACTTTTATGAATGGCCGATGTATGTAAATTGGCCAGATTGTTTTCCATTTCGTAGCTTAGAATGTCAGAAAGTCTCCACCAGCCCCCCTCCCAGGGTTCGGGCATATTTATGCTGATGTCGTAACTACCCAGACCTTTGCCAGTGGTGCGCAACTCGTTGGGTTCAATATAAATGGGTGTGGCAATTTGTACGCTGGCTGCTTCAGAAAGCATCCCGACAACTCCCTTCCAAATGGCAGTAGTAGTTGCTCCCGGCCAGTAATCGTCGAACAGGTAATTTACGGAAACGCTTTTCAACCCCTTTTCAGTCATTTGGTTCAGTGAACGCGACCCATAAATTCTCATCCAGTTCCAGATTCCGGCATCCACGTTTTCGGCAATGGGATCGTGGGGCGGCGAAACATAAAATCGCGGACCGGTGGATCCCATCTGGTGCCGTTCAATCATGGCCTGCGGAAACCATTTGGTAGAATAAGTTTCGGCCACAGCCTGGTTTTCGCTCTGACTGAGGGTAACAAAATCGCGGTTAATATTGTGCCCCACATATTTATGGTAAACGCCCGGCATGCTGCTGGTTTCGAGCGGTGTCCCCTTGTGTTTGTTGTAATGTTCCACAATCATGTTCATGCCATCGGGATTATGGGGAATAAACATGGCTACTGTGTTTTCGAGGATGGACTCTCGCCGGGGATCGGTTCCGGCAATCAGTTCATGCACCACAAGCGGAAATGCCTGTGCCGGTCCAACTTCGCTGGCGTGCATACTTAGTGTGGAGAGGAAAAACACTTTCCCTTTTTCGAACAAGTCTTCGCGATTTGTTCCCGCCGGAATTTCATCCAGCGCCAGTTGGCGGTTAATCTGACGCAGAGATTCGAGGTTTCGGATATTTTCTTCCGATGAAACAAAAACAATGTACATGGGCCGGCCCATTTCGGTTTGGCCAATCTCTTCAATGTGGACCATGGGTGAAGCATCATCCAGTTTTTTCATGTAATCCATCATATCTTCATAAAGAAAAAGCATCCGGTCGTCGCCGGGTGTAAATCCGAAATGTTCTTTGGGTGTGGGAATCTGTGCATTTATCGTAAATAAAAAAAACATGGATAAACCCAGTGAGGTCAACACTTTTCTGAAAGGGAAATGTTTATTCATAAAAAACGTTTTTAAAAAACAGAAATAAAACAACTATCTCAAAATAAAATTGAATTCAAACTAATCTAAATTATTGTATATATTTTTCATCACATTAATTTTTTCATCATCCTCAGCCATAGCCCCGGTGGTGAACATCATTACTCCGGTTGATTTGGCGGCCAAACCGCCTTTCAGCACAGTTTCAAACTCATTGGCCGACATGGTGTATGGATTGTTGTAAGCCTGTACAATGGGCCAGATTTTTGGAAAACTTCCATTTTTAATGTCCATTCTGGCGCTAAACCAGTCAATGTTTTCTTCTACCCAGGCTGGCTCGCGTCCCATGCGGGCATGGTAAACCATAGGGGAAAACACATCGAAAAAATCGCGCAGCAGGTCGTAGTCGAGACCGAGAATCCGTCGCCGGGCTCCGTCAAATTCCTCATCGGTCCACGGACAGTGATATATTCCAAGTAAAATACCCGGTTTCACTTCGTTGATGATATTTCTTATTTCAACTGCCCAGTCCAAAATAACCTTGCAACGCCAGTTGCGCCATTCCGGGTCAAGATTTTTCAAAATATACTGTGCTTTTTCAGGTGTGGTTCCTTCGGAAATTTCAAGTCCTGTATCCTCTGAGAACGAAGTCAGGCAGTTATCGCAAAAACAGGTTTCGGGCAAAATAGGATCGGGTTCTTCAAACTGGGCATGCCAGTGCACGTAATCCATCCACACCCCGTCGATATCAAATTCTGAAAGCAATTCGCGCAGCAAATTGAAACGGTATTGCCTGAATCCAGGTTCTGTGGGACAAACACCCATAAACCACGAAGCAGCCTCAACCTGCTCCCCTTTTTCGTTAATTGCCCAGGCTTCGGGATGTTCTTCCACGTAATTTTTCCCGTTTAAAGTAGCAAACTCGGCATACACGTTCATGCCTTCGGCACGGGCCCGATCCATCATTTCCCTGTTAATAGAACCGCTGTGTACAAAAATGGAATTTATTCCCAGTTCAGTCAGGCTGTAACCTTTATCCCACAAGGGTTTCGGATGCCCGTAAACTCCCCTGATCTCAATTTTATTTTCTGGCTCCCAGTTGCAGGATATCATTAAAAACATAAAAATGGAAAGAAAGGCAAATGTTTTAACTTGTATAAAAAGAATACTTCTATGCATGGTATTGAATCTTAATGAATTCTAAAAATATAAAATGAAACGGAAATGGATGAATAATTTTCATTTTATTAATGACGATATTTTGTCAAGTGCTGTGCTTTTTTCAGTTTAGTGTAATTGCTGAAGTTATAAATCATGTGGATTCGAATTTTCTGGTCAAATATGATTATCCATGGCACAAAGTAAGATCGTTTCGAAATTTAATTTCACACAAGTATTTCAATAAAATTTACAAATACATAAATACACGTGATAAGCGAAATAAAAACTTCAGGTTTAATCTTTTTTACCGTTGCAGTTGTTAATTTTATTAAATAATCAAAAACATACTGTTGTGATAAAAATAATCGATACTTCAGAAGTAATTCATTTTTTAAAATCAGAGAACACAAAATTAATCGACGCGCGGTCTGTTGATGCCTATAATGGCTGGCGGTTTAAAAATGAAACACGCGGCGGCCACATTAAAGGCGCCAAAAGCCTGCCGGTAAAATGGCTGACTTACATCGACTGGATTGAAATTGTCAGGCACAAGGAAATTCTGCCAAAAAATAAAATCATTATTTACAGCTACAGTGATAAAGATGCAGTTGACGTGGCCGATCGTTTTATAACTTCAGGTTATGAAGATGTTTCGGTTTATGGTGATTTTCAGTTTGAATGGCCAATAAATCCCAACCTGCCGATGCAAAAACTCGTACGATTTCAACACCTCGTTCCGGCAAGTTGGGTCAATCAGTTAATAAACGATGAAAAACCAATTCATTACGATAACGACAAATTTGTAATAGCTCACGCGCATTACCGAAACCGCGATGCCTACCTGGGCGGACACATTCCGGGAGCCATCGACATAAATACCAACGATTTGGAATCGGAAGAAACCTGGAACCGGCGTTCACCCGAAGAATTGAAAGAAGCGCTCGAAGCACACGGAATTACTTCCGATACAACTGTTATTATGTACGGAAAATACATGCATCCCAGGAACGAAGACCCATTTCCGGGGAGCGCAGCCGGAGACATCGGCGCCATACGCTGCGCATTCATTATGATGTATGCCGGAGTGAAAGATGTGCGGGTGCTGAACGGAGGTTTCCAGTCGTGGCAGGATGCCGGATTTGAAGTTTCCACCGATGACGAACCCAAAAACCCCGTGAAAGATTTTAAAGCTAAAATCCCCCAACATCCTGAACTGGCTGTGGATACTCCCGAAGCGAAAGAGATGTTGAAATCGCCCGATGCTGAATTGGTTTGCGTACGAAGCTGGCCCGAGCTGATTGGAGAAGTAAGCGGATACAACTACATCGAGAAAAAAGGCCGGATTCCGGGGGCTGTTTTCGGCGATTGCGGTACCGATGCCTACCACATGGAGAACTACCGCAATGTGGACCAGACTACCCGTGAATACCACGAAATTGAAGAAGAATGGAAGAAAAAAGGAATTACTCCCGATAAGCACCTGGCTTTTTACTGCGGCACCGGATGGCGCGGCAGCGAAGCCTGGTTCAATGCCTGGCTGATGGGATGGCCTACAGTTTCGGTTTACGATGGCGGCTGGTTTGAATGGAGCAACGACCCGGAAAATCCATACGAAACAGGGATTCCGGAACAATATAAAGCAGGAATGGAATAATTCCAGGGTTGTTTAAACGCTGAAACAAAAAAATATACCTGATCTGAATATTATGGAACAACAAATACTTCTTTCTGAAATTGCAACCGACACGCAAAACGGTCTTTCTTCAGAACCCAAATTCCTGCTATCCAAATATTTTTATGACGATACGGGCAGCGCCATTTTCCAGGACATTATGAATATGCCCGAATATTACCTCACAAACTGTGAGCATGAAATATTTACCCGGTATAAAGAAGCGTTGCTGAAAGCATTCGGCAATGGTGATAACCGGTTCAACCTTGTGGATCTGGGTTCTGGCGACGGACTTAAAACAAAAATCCTGCTGAAATATTTCACAGAAAATGGAACAGATTTCAAGTATACTCCTATCGATATCAGCCAAAAAGCAAATGACGATCTTGTATCGGGGCTGATCAGGGAACTTCCCGACCTCAGAGTATCGCCAAAAACAGGCGATTATTTTCAGGAATTAAACAAACTGAATGCTGAGGCAAAGGAGCGTAAAATCATCTTTTTTCTCGGCTCGAATATCGGAAACTTTACCGATGAAGAGACCCAACTTTTTCTTGCCCGGTTATCGGAATTTACCAATAAAGGCGATAAAGTTCTCATGGGATTCGATTTAAAAAAATCTCCCGAAACCGTAATCAAAGCTTACAACGATCCGCACGGACATACCCGTAATTTTATTTTTAACCATCTCGTAAGGCTGAACAGGGAACTGGGTGCAGATTTCGCCCTCGATAAATTTGAACATTACGTTGACTACAATGAGGAAACGGGTGAAGTAAAAAGCTTTTTGATTTCCCAGGCCGACCAGGAAGTTTTTATTGGAGCGCTGGATGAAAAATTCCGGTTCAAAAAAGAAGAACCCGTTTTTATGGAACTTTCAAGGAAATACGATTCAGATTCAATTGGATTGCTGGCTTCGGAAAATGGATTCAGAATTGAGAGAAACTTCACCGACAGCCGGAATTATTTTGTCGATTCACTTTGGGAGAAGATTTAAAAAGCTCTCGATAATCTATTATAGAAAAATCTTCTGCAAAATTGCAGAAGATTTTATTTATTGGTGACTCATCTGGAATTTTACTTCGGCAACCGCCAGTGGGCGGTCAAGTCTGGCACGCCGGTTAAATTTTGGCGTACCGGTATTGAGCCGCGGCGGAATCCTGTCAAGGGTGAATGTCATTCCGGGCAATTCGGGATTAACTAATCCGAAGGACTTGCCCTTGACTTTTCCGCCGGGCGAAATAATTTGGCCG
>CAYUBV010000082.1:0-10785 GCA_964443035.1 uncultured Tangfeifania sp. | reverse complement strand
AAATGGAAGCTGCAGGGCTTGAAGCAGATGATTTCTCGGGAAAAGGCCGCGGAATAGGAGCCTTTTTTGTAAAACTTGCTGAAGGTCAGCAACCCAATTTCACAAACACTGTGGCTGCCTGTGCTGAAGATGTGGAAAAATGGTATGCCAAAACCAGTCCGAAAAAAGAAGCAATCAGGCAACTGGCAGAAACCAGGCTTCAACCAATTCTAAAAGAAATTATTGCTTTTAAAGAAGATAACGAACCGGAATATCTTTCAGCAAAAGAAGTAAGCAAACAACTGCGGATGCTCGGCATTCTAACCGACCTGAAAGAAGAGATCAGGGAAGTTTTGCAGGAAAAAGGTGTGCTGCAACTTTCAGATTCCAACCTGCTGCTGAGTAAAATTATTGGCGACAGCGATTCGCCGTTTGTGTATGAAAAAATCGGGAACCGGTTCAGCTATTTTATGCTCGATGAGTTCCAGGATACTTCATCCCTTCAGTGGAAAAACTTCAAGCCGCTTGTTGCCAACTCGCTGGCCGAAGGCAATGCCAACCTGCTGGTGGGCGATGTAAAACAGTCGATATACCGCTGGAGAAACAGCGACTGGAACATCCTGGCTGAGCAAATAAACAATGATTTTCCTTTCTTTCAACCCGAAGAAAAAACGCTCGATAAAAACTGGCGAAGCCGGCAAAATATCATCGACTTTAACAATGCAGCCATTGGCGCCCTTAAACAAACGTTCGAAGATTTTCTGCTGGAAGAGATTGAAAATGAATCTTTCAGGCATAAGTTCTCTGCCATTTATGAGAATTTTCTGCAGGAACCCGGAAAAACGGATAATCTCAAATCAGGACTGGCAGAAATCAGTTTTATTGAAAAAGAGGATTTCGAGGACCAGTCGGCAGAGTTGCTAATTGAACAGGTGAAACGCCTGCAGGACAAAGGACTGAAAGCCGGGGACACAGCCATTCTTATCCGAAAAAACAGGGAAGGCACAAAAATCATCGAAACGCTCCTCGAAGCTTCAAAAAAAGAGGAAAATAAAAATTACAACCTCTCGGTTATTTCAAATGAGTCGCTTTTTTTGCATGCTTCAAAAGGCGTCAATTTTGTGATTTTCCTGTTGGAGCACCTTGTTGATCCGGACAATCAAATTATAAAAGCCGCGCTCCTGAATCTTTGGCTCACCTGGTTGAAACCGGAACTGACTGCTATTGAAAAACAAACAATTTCTTCGGAAGCAAAGCAGGAAAATTCATGGCCGCTGGATAATAATTTCGAAACGTTTTTTGAAAGCGAGTTGAATGAAAAGATCGGACAAATCCGGGAAAAAGTTTTGCTTGCCTCACTCGATGAGTCAGTTATGGAGATTTGTTCACTTTTTAATCTGTTTAAAATTCAATCAGAACTTCCGTTTCTGCAAACACTCATCGACCAAACGGCAGAAGTGAAAACCTCGGTCTCAAACGACCTGTCGAACCTCTTGCACTGGTGGAACGAAAAAGGCTACAAAACTTCGGTAAACGTAAACGAGGATGTGGATGCCATCCGGTTGATCACGGTTCACAAATCAAAAGGACTGGAATACGAAGCAGTGCTGCTGCCCAATTTTAACTGGGATACTTCATGGAAAGGAAATCAGGCACCTGTACTTTGGTGCAAACCGGATGTTGAACCGTTTAACCGCTTTCCGCTGTTGCCGGTAAAAGCAGGTTCTGCCCTGGCAAATACCATTTTCAGCAACGATTATTTCGAAGAAAAAGTAAACAGCTTTATCGATACCCTCAACCTGGTTTATGTGGCTTTTACCCGCGCAAAATCGGTGCTGATGGTGCATGCCGAAAACCCGGAGGAAAAGAACAATTCAAAAGGACCGGGAAAATCCATAAATCACTTGCTGAAATATGCTCTTAAAAATCTGAGTGATAATTTTTCCAATGACTGCTGGAATGATGAGAAAACACTGTTCAGTTATGGCGAAATTCCTGCTTTTACTTTTAAAAAACCAGAATCAGTATCTGAATGGATAACAGCGTATTCATTTAATAGTTTTGGCGACAGGATAGGCTTGCGGCTGAACAGCGAAGATTTTCTGATTCCGGGTAAGATGAACAAGTCAGTAAAAAATACCGGGAAACTGGTGCATGAAATACTCTCGGAAATCGAGAAATCCGAACATCTGAAAGAGGCCTGCGAAAAGGCAGTCAATGAAGGGAAAATCACTGCACAGGAGGCTGATGAAATTCGTGAAAAACTCGAAAAAAGTCTTTCAAAACCTGAAATAAAAAATTGGTTCGACGGCAGTTACGAAGTTTTAAATGAACGTGAGCTGCTGACGACATCCAAATCTTTGCGCCCCGACCGCATTATGATTTCCGGAAAAAAAGCGATTGTTGTGGATTATAAATGGGGCGAAAAAATTCCCGGCAAATACAACCGCCAAATAAGCAGTTATGCCCAAACTTTGCGTGAAACCGGATTTGAACAAGTAGAAGGTTATTTGTGGTACCTCAATCACGATGAAGTGGAAAAAGTATGCGGGGATTGATCGCCAATAAGGAAAAACACTATTTTTGCAGAAAATTTTAAAAGTATGATACAACGAATTCAAACTGCATATTTACTGGTGGCTGGTTTACTGACCACCACCCTGTACAAGTTCGATTTTGCAGAAATAGTGGTTAATGGCGAATTCCATGTTTTCAACGCACAGGGAATATTTAAGGGGGAAACTATGATATTCGACGGGCTGCCGGTAATGATTTTTATCGGGTTGATTGCCATGTTGCATTTTGTCGCCATTTTCATATATAAAAAACGCATCCGCCAAATCAGGCTGGTAGTTTTTACCATTATTCTGTTGTTTGGTTTATTTGGATTATTTTTCTATTTTATTTATGCCGGTTTTAACGATGCCAAAGTCGCCTATAAAATTCCGATGGCCTTCCCGCTGATCGCCGTCATTCTCGATTACCTCGCCATACGCGCCATTGGAAGAGACGAAGCGCTGGTAAGAAGCCTCGACCGGATACGATAACAAACCGCAGGCGGCAAATCAGTTGCTTAATTCTGATATAATAAAACCTTTAACCTGAATGTTATGAAAGCAATGCTTTTTGCAGCCGGGCTCGGAACCCGGTTAAAAGATGAAACAAGCGACAAACCAAAAGCACTTGTTGAAATTGGCGGTAAAACATTGCTGCAACACGCCGTTGAAAAGCTGAAAAAAGAAGGTGTTTCCGAAATTGTGGTGAACATCCACCACTTTTCAGACCTGATGAAATCATTTCTAACTGAAAATGATTTTGGAGTAAAAATCTCCATTTCGGATGAAACCGATGAACTGCTTGAAACCGGCGGCGGATTAAAAAAAGCGGCTCCCCTGCTCGAAAGTGAAGAACCGGTTTTGCTGTACAATGCAGATATTATTACGGATTTAACTATTTCCGATGTTGTTGAATTTCACAAGGAAAACAATGCACTGGCAACACTGGTAGTAAGAGACCGACAAACACAACGCTATTTTAAGTTCAACAGCCGGAAACGATTGGTGGGATGGATCAACAAAAAAACCGGGGAAACAAAAGTTTCGGTTCCCTGCGATTTCGGTAAGGCCACGCAAATGGCTTTCAGTGGTATTCACATCATCAGTCCCGAAATTTTTAAATTATTGCCCGGCGAAAAGCGTTTTTCAATTACCGATTGGTACCTCGAACTAACAAAAAATCACCTGATACAGGGATATTTCGACACATCAGAATTCTGGATGGATGTGGGTAAACCTGAACAACTTTCAAAGGCTCGCAGGTTATTAAAAAAATAATATCTACAAAAAACTTTTACTTTCGTTCATGCATTAAACGATTCGAATACACTTAGCGCATTGCCCTGCTCTTTTGGCAATATTTTAAAACTCATCATAATCGAATTTGTCATGTACCTTCTCTTGTTCCCCTCTCCGGGAAGGGTTAGGAGAGGCTTCTAAAGCGTTGCCCAAATCCGTGCCAGTGAGTGACCGGGCGCTTTCAGGTTCAAATCCAAAAAATAACCGAACGGTGTTTGCGCGGTTTCGTATCCCCCGTTTTGCAACCGCTTTTCAGCCAAATCAAACAGCTCTTTTGTAAACTCAACCGATGCTTTGGAGTCGGATAAATGGGCAAACGAATGCAGAATCACTTTTTTACAGTCATTTTTTCGGGCCGTCCATTTTAGGTGGTTGACCAGTTTTTTCTCACGGCTTTTCACATCGGACTCTTCGTCTTCAGCTTCAACCTGGATAAAAGCCAGAATTGAATCTTTGTAAACAGCGCCTTCGGTTACCTCCTCAACTGATTCCAGGTTTTTCTGCGCCGGCTCATATCCAAATTCATCGACATACATTACCAAAACCTTCATTTATTCTTCACTTTTTTCTATTAGTTCTTCACTCAGTTTCTCGCTCCACTCTTTGAGCCGGGCAATATCCTCTTCTCCCATTTTTGCATCCGGATGCATCCAAACATACTCCTTCAGCGGCATATTGCCTTCTTCCACCTCTTCTGCCATATCCTCGAGAATACCCAATTTATCAAAAACATCCTGCTGCCCCCACTCCGAAAGATTAAGTTCCTTTTTACCTTCCACAATGTGGTTATTGATAAACCACGAAACCGGTGAAATCTTATGAAACCAGAGGTAATTTGTTTGATTGGAATGACAATCGAGGCAGGAATTGGTCAACATTGTTTCAATGTGGGCAGGTACATTTTCTGCTTCCAAAATATGTTGTTCTGTCCGTTCCCCAGAATTTTTTTCAGGCTGAAAAAACTGGGCAACGATAAATCCTGTCAACAATACAATTAAAACTATCCAAAGTATTTTCTTCATTTTAAAAAATAGTAATTCCGGCATTTTGCAGCGGAATTGTTAAAAATCAGTTGCCAATCAGGGCTTCCGACTCTTTTTTTGCCCATTCCATCAATGCAGTTCTTTCTTTTTTGGTGAGCTTTCGATCCGGATGTTTTTCCAGAAATTTTGATGGCGGCATTTCATCTTCTTCAATTACCTCGGCAATTTCGCGAAGTGTAGTAATCTTTTTTACTTTTTTCAATTCGTCGAGCTTTGTGAAATCCAATTCATCAAGTGCATCCTCATTTTGAGAATCAGCGCCGTGACATTCAAGACATGATTTCTCAGCAATCTTTTTAATATCATCAGGCAGAATTTCAGGAGATTGTGAAGATTTTGAAATCAGGGCAGCGCTTATTAAAAACGCAGCAACTGCAAAAAGCATCAGGAAAAAAACATATTTTTTCATAATTCAAAATTTAAAAGATTTTCGATTTCCATTTAAAATACGGTATTTTTTGCAATTTTAGGATAAAATATAAGTTAAAGATTTGATTAAAAACACTTATTATACCTGTTATTATTCAGAAACAGATAAATAAAACTCTTGGTTTAAATATTAACTTTGGCAGAAAATTAAAAATTATGCGCTTGATTTTTTTGGCAATCACCTTCTTCATTGGCGGCATACAGCTTGTTTCGGGGCAGGTTTCGCAGGGAGGCCGGCCACTTGAAGTTCCCGCTTTAAAACACAGTGGCACACCGGTGATTGAAATGCCAGGTATAAATAAAGAGCTGACAGCAGAACAACCACCAAAAACACCGGATGAACTCCGTCTTAAAAATCTGCGCTTTGCTCACGGATTCGATGTAAACATTTCGCCCGAAAACAGAGGAAGATGGACCAATGGCTCAGGCGGAACCAAAATATGGAGATTGAAAATCCGATCGGAAGGAGCTTATTCTCTCAGCATTGTTTTTGATGATTTCGAATTGCCTCAGGGTGCGCGTCTGTTTCTTTTTAATGAAAAAGCCAGCCATTACCTCGGAGCTTTTACAGCGTTCAACAACAAAAAATCAGGAAAATTTGCCGTTTCACCGGTTGCCGGAGACGAAATCACGATTCAGTATGAAGTGCCTTCAGCAGAAAACAATGAAGTTCCTTTTATCATTTCAGGCGTAAATCACGATTACAAAAATATTTTAAAATACAGCGATCGTCGTCCCATGGGAATCGAAGCAGGCTCCTGTAATCTCGACATCAACTGTGATTTGGGTGACCTGTGGAGCGATTCAAAAGATGCTGTTTGCCGCATTATTATTACTAAAAAAACGGGGACGCAAACAATCAGCGAAATCTGCACCGGAACACTGATTAACAACACTGCCGAAAATCAAAATCCGTACGTAATAACCGCCGCCCACTGCATAGAAGAAGCAGCATTTGCCGAAACATCGGTTTTTACATTCAACTACGAAAGCCCGTATTGCGCGCCCCTCGACGGCGACCCGGGAAATTCGATTTCAGGTTCGAGGCTGCTGGCCATTTCCGATTCGCTCGATTTTGCGCTGGTGGAACTCAGTCTGGTTCCTCCTCCTGATTACAAACCTTTTTTTGCAGGTTGGAACAGAAAAACTGAAATTCCCGATTCAACGGTGAGCATTCATCATCCGCAGGGCGACATCAAAAAAATTGCATTTGACAGTGACGAACCGGTTATTTCAGATTTCATTTCAGGCTATACACCGGATGGATTTCTGAAAATTGAACGCTGGGAGGTTGGTGTCACCGAAAACGGTTCTTCAGGCGGCCCGCTTTTTAATCCTGACCAAAATTTAATTGGCACCCTGACTGGTGGCGCTGCAACCTGCAGTAATCCGGTGCGCGATTATTTTTCGCGTTTCGAACTGGCCTGGGAATTAAAACCCGATTCGGGCCGGCAGCTTAAATACTGGCTCGATCCAACCAATAGTGGAATTTCAGCTTTACAGGGCAAACGTTTTTATGAAGACGAAAACCTGTGCCTCTCTTTTACCCATCTCGACGATGAAGATCAGCACCAGTCAGTTCCGTTGCATTCCGATGAAGGTTTTTCAGGATACTGGGGCGGCACTAACAATGTTGGGATCAGTGAATTTGTGGAGCGTTTTTCCATATACGGGAATGAACAACTTTCAGGAATTTCACTGGGAATCGGGAAACTCAAAATATCCAATGAGGAACCTTTTACCGAAAGGGAAATCACGCTTAAAGTGTATAACGGAAATAAAAAACCGGAAACACTCATTTACTCGCAGGTTGTAAATCTGAAAGCGCTCGTTGCCGATGCCATGAATTTTATTGATTTTACAGAACAGGTGGAACCTGCCGACACATTCTTTATCGGTTTCGAACTCAGCAACCTGCTGCCCACCGATTCATTTGCAGTCTACCAGTCGGTGAGGCCCGCTGAAAAAGAAAATTTTTTCTATTTCAAACAAGACGGTTTTTGGGAAAGTTTTAAAAATGCGAATACCGACAATTTTTCGATGGTAAATGTTTTTGAACTGCTGGCGTGTAATACAGATGGTCTGGTTATCGACACCCCACTGGTAAATAATCCAATGGAGGCGCTGATATATCCAAATCCGGCCCGCTCTCCATTTACTTTTGAAACCGGCCAGACAATTGATCCTGCCAAAATAAATGTGTACAATTTAATCGGCCAGGAAGTGGATGCAAAATTGATGGATCCGTTCGATAAAAAAATTCAAATTGATTTGTCGGGAAACATTCCGGGTATTTACTTTGTGCGCTTTGAAAGCGAAATCGGAATCATTTCGAAAAAAGTAATATGGGCACCCTGGTAAAAAGTGAATTATGCAGCGACTGACAATTTATTTTCTTTCAATTATTTTTTTTGCAAATTGCTCCGGCGGGAAAAACCCGGAACAAAAAATATCCGGCTCCAACAAATATGCACATGGCTTTGAAATCGTGAAAAATGAAAATCATACCAAACTTTCAGTTTTCAATCCGTGGGAAAAAGCCGAAAATATTTCAGTCGATTACTATCTTATAAAAAAAGGAACTGCCCTGCCCGATTCACTTACCAAAGAAAAGGTAATTCGCACACCGGTTGAACGGGTGATTTGTTTGTCGACCACGCACATCGCTTTTCTCGAAGCCCTGAACGAAACCGGCACCATTGCAGGAATTTCCGGCAGCCAGTACGTTTCCAATCCCGATGTTAGAAAACGAATAAAAAACAGAGAAGTGGCCGATGTGGGATACGGACAAAACCTGAATTACGAGGAGATTGTCAACCGGCAACCGGATCTGGTAATGGTTTACGGAGTGGGAAGCGAAGTAACCAGCTACACCCAGAAACTGGAAGAACTGGGAATTCCAGTGATTTTAATTGCGGAATACCTCGAGGAAAATCCGCTGGGAAAAACAGAATGGATAAAATTTATTGGCGCTTTGTTTGAAAAAGATGAAAAAGCTGCAACTTATTTTTCAGAGGTAGAAAATAATTACCTGGAACTTAAAAAGAAAGCTGCCGGAAAACCGGACAAACCAAAGGTTTTGGTAGGTTCGCCATATGAAGAAACCTGGTGGGTTCCGGGTGGAAATTCATACATGGCCAACCTGATTTCGGACGCCGGAGGCGATTACCTGGGAAAAGAAAACGGCACCAACGAAAGTTATGCCATTTCGTTTGAAAATGCACTGGCGTGGGGCGGTCGGGCCAATGTTTGGATAAACATGGGAAATCTCTCTTCCAGAAAAGAGATCAGAGCAGCCAACGAACGGTTTGCCCGTTTAAAGGTATTTAAAGAAGGGATAATTTACAACAATACAAAAAGACTCAGTTCACATGGCGGAAACGACTTTTGGGAAAGTGGCACGGTGCATCCCGACTGGATTCTGCGGGATTTGATTCATATTTTTTATCCGGGGTTGATTGATGCAGAAATGATTTATTATGAAGCAGTAAAATGAACGAAAAACGCCCACATAAAAAGCTGTCTGTGGCACTGACTTTCTCTTTGCTGGGTCTGTTGTTTCTAATGCTTTTTCTATCCGATCTTTTGCTGGGTTCCATTATTATCCCGGTAAAACAGGTGTTGTTTTCGTTTTTTCCCAATTCAGCCACCAACGAAACTTTTCGGACGATTGTAATGGAATTCCGGCTTCCGAAAGCTTTAACAGCAGTTTTAACCGGCGCTGCACTATCATTAAGCGGACTGCAAATGCAAACCGTTTTCCGGAATCCGCTGGCAGGCCCTTATGTTTTGGGTATCAGTGCCGGTGCCAGTTTGGGCGTAGCACTTTTTGTGCTTGGATTTTCGTCGGTACTGGCAGCCGGAATTTTTACCACAACCGGAGCGCTGCCACTGGCACTGGTGGCCTGGGCAGGTTCATTCCTGGTGATGCTGCTCGTGTTGTATGTTTCAGTTCGCGTAAACGATATTATGACCATCCTGATTCTTGGAATTCTGTTTACCAGCGCCGTTACAGCCATTGTCAGCATTTTGCAGTATTTCAGCAACGAGTCGATGCTGAAAGCATTCATTATCTGGACCATGGGAAGTTTGGGAAGTGTAACCAAATCGCAGCTAACCATTTTAACACCTGCCATAATTTTGGGTGTTTTGCTTTCTTTCTGGAAAATAAAAGATTTGAATGCTTTTTTACTTGGCGAAAATTACGCCCGTTCACTCGGTGTTTCCATTAAAACCAGCCGGGTAATTATTTTTCTGAGTACCAGTCTGCTTGCAGGAACCATTACCGCTTTTTGCGGCCCCATTGGTTTTATCGGAATCGCGGTTCCGCATATTTGCAGGGTACTGTTTAAAACTGCCAACCACCTGGTTCTTGTTCCGGCAGTAATTCTAACCGGAAGTATCGTAATGCTTTTCAGCGATATTGTTTCGCAGTTGCCCGGAATGCAAACTACCCTGCCCATCAACTCGGTAACCGCACTTATCGGAATTCCGGTAATTGTGTGGATGATTGTGAAGAACAGAAAATTTGTTTCGGTATCATGAGCGGCCAAAGTTTCAATATCGAACTGCAGCAGCTTTCAGTGGGCTACGAACAGCCCGACGGGCCTCCGCTCGAGATTCTGAAAGACATAAACCTTTCGGCTGCCCCGGGCGAAATGGTTGCTATGATTGGGAGCAACGGAATCGGGAAAAGCACTTTACTGCGCACCCTTGCCGGTTTTCAGCCCTGGTTTTCGGGAAATATTCAAATAAGCGGCAGAAACCTGAAACAGGTCGGCGCAAAAGAACTGGCAACCATAATGAGTTTTGTATCGACTGAAAATGTGCGGATTCCCAACCTGTCGGTTTTCGATTTGGTGGCTTATGGCAGATTCCCTTACACCAACTGGATTGGAATGCTTTCAGAAAAAGATAAAACACAAATTGTGGAAGCCATTGAAAAAGTGGGTTTGAAGGGGTTTGAAAACCGGTCCGTGGCGCAAATCAGCGACGGCGAACGACAGCGGGCAATGATTGCCAGGGCACTGGCCCAGGATACGCCGGTAATTGTGCTGGATGAACCTACGGCTTACTTAGATGTGAGCAACAAATATGAAATTTTTCACCTGTTGCAGGTTCTTGCCAGCGATAAAAAGAAAACAATTGTGCTTTCCACACACGACCTGAACATTGCACTGCGCGAAGTGGATAAACTCTGGATTGCGACTGACAAAGGAACCAACCAGGGAGCTCCTGAAGATGCCGTTTTGCATGGCTGGCTGAATCAGTTATTCAACAACGAACATGTGGGTTTCGATGCCAGCGAAGGTGAATTCTTCTTCAAAAAAGAGTTTAAGGCAAAAGTGAAAGTGGAAGGTGAAGGATTGCCCCTCACCTGGACACTGCGCGCCCTGAACCGCAAAGGTTACCAGATTGTGATGCAGGCGGAATGTGATTTCCTTGTTAAGGCAAAAGAAAACAACTGGGAACTTTCTTCA
>CAYUBV010000081.1:9654-10893 GCA_964443035.1 uncultured Tangfeifania sp. | reverse complement strand
TATGGTTTTGGCGGCATGCTGGCACTCGATTTTGAGACCGAAAAAAATGCCAACCGGTTTATGAAAAATATGCAGGACGAAGGAGTTGGATACCTTGCAGTGAGTCTCGGCTATTTCAAAACACTTTTCAGTTGCTCGGGTCACAGTACCTCTTCGGAAGTTCCTCCCGAAATTCAAAAACAGATGGGACTTTCTGACGGTTTGGTACGTTTTTCTGTAGGATTAGACAACGATATGGAAAATATTCTTCAGAAAATAAAGAAATGTATCTGATTTGATTCCCGGCTCTTAAAAATTCCTGAAGGACAAAAATCATCTCCTGATTTTTGAATTTGACTATATTTGTTTTTTTTTGAAGAATTTAAAATCGATAATAATGATGACGAAAACAAAATTAATGACCGGAGTACTTGCTCTGGTATTTTTTCTTACAAATGCTGAAATTTCAAGTGGCTGCACCAATTTTCTGATAACTGCAGGAGCATCGGTAGATGGATCTACAATGGTAACTTATGCCGCCGATTCACATTCGCTTTACGGCGAATTATACTACCAGCCGGCACAGGAACACCCCGAAGGTACCATGCGTGATATCTACGAATGGGACACTGGAAAATACCTGGGACAAATTCCTCAACCCCGCCAAACCTACAGTGTGGTTGGCAACATGAACGAATTTCAGTTGGCCATTAGTGAAACTACTTTTGGCGGGCGCAAGGAACTTTCGAGCCAGGAAGGTGCGATTATGGATTACGGAAGCTTGATTTATGTTACCCTGCAGCGCGCCAAAACCGCCCGCGAAGCCATTGAGGTTATGGCCGGCCTCACAGATGAATATGGCTATTACAGTTCCGGCGAATCATTTTCGATTGCCGACCCGGAAGAAGTCTGGCTAATGGAACTTATTGGCAAAGGCGAAGGCGAAAAAGGAGCTGTTTGGGTGGCACTCAGAGTTCCCGATGGGTATATCAGCGGGCACGCCAACCAGGCCCGGATTACCACTTTTCCGGAAAATGAACCTGAAAACTGTCTTTATTCAGATGATGTTATCTCTTTTGCACGTGAAAAAGAATGGTACAACGGACCAGACGAAGAATTTAGCTTTTCGGATGTTTATGCTCCGGTGGATTTTGGCGGCGCACGTTTTTGCGAAGCCCGCGTATGGTCCGGGTTTAACAGGGTAACCGGGGGCATGGACAAATACCTCGAATATGCAAAAGGAAATATTGAATATGCCGG
>CAYUBV010000081.1:0-9554 GCA_964443035.1 uncultured Tangfeifania sp. | reverse complement strand
CGGCAAACAGGTTTCTCATTTGTAAGCCAAAGCCGCAGTTGGCTTCCCGATCCCATCGGCGGAATTCTCTGGTTTGGCGTAGATGATACTTACGCCACGTGCTATGTTCCGATGTATTGCGGAATTACCGAAATTCCGGAATGTTTCGAAGAAGGTAACGGTGACCTGCTCACTTACAGCGAAACTTCGGCATTCTGGACATTCAATAAAGTATCAAACTTTGCTTACCTGCGCTACAACGAAATGATTAAGGATATTCAAAAAGTTCAGAAAGAACTGGAAGATAATTTCGAAACATTTGTGCCGGTAATCGATCAGGCAGCAGAAAGGCTGTACAATTCAGAAGGTGAAAAAGAAGCACGGAAGTTTCTCTCAGAATTCTCTGTTAAAGAAGCCAATAACATGACAGCCAACTGGAAAGGATTGGGCGAGTACCTGCTTATAAAATACCTCGACGGAAATATAAAACGCGAAAAAGACGGTGAGTTTGAGCGCACTGAAACAGGAATGCCTCCGTATCCGCATTTTCCTGAATATCCGGAATGGTGGTACAAATCGGTTATCGAAGAAACAGGCGACCATTTTAAAGTTATAGAAGGTTCAAATTAAACGGCATTAGTTTCATAGGTTTATAAATCGCGCAGCAATCAAAAATGGTGGCTGATTTAATTTGCCTTGTAAAAAAAAGTGTTATTTTTGCACCGCTTTTAGCAATCTCTTATCTGCCGGCGAGAGGCGGATTACATTGCCAACATTAAAAATATTTCAGAAATGGATTTAATAAAAGTTGCAGAAAACGAATTTGCAGTAGAAACAAAACACCCGGAATTTGGTGCCGGTGACACCGTTACTGTGAGTTACAAAATTAAAGAGGGGAACAAAGAAAGGATTCAGAATTTCCGTGGTGTGGTTATCCAGATTCGCGGAAGAGGAAGCAACAAAACTTTCACTGTTCGTAAAATGTCGGGAAGTGTTGGTGTGGAACGTATTTTCCCACTCAGTTCACCATTTATCGACGATATCCAGATTAACAAAAAAGGAAAAGTTCGTCGTAAACGACTGTTCTACCTGCGTGGCTTAACCGGTAAAAAAGCCAGAATCAAAGAAAAAAGATTCTAAAAGAATCAACAGAATACATCAAAAGGTCTTCGAAAGAAGGCCTTTTTTTGTGGCTGAAAGTTGCTGTTTCATTGCCAATGAAAATATTTTAACGATATTTAAAACCATTAAACGAATTTCAACAACTATAAATGATTTCACTCGATAAAGACTTGCAAAAACCCAAATATGGCCTTGAAGACTTTGGTAATATTACAAATAGAATATTGAATTATTTACCCAATGTTTTAAGTGGTTACCGCGACAAAAACGGCTATCGTATATATTCTTCTGAAATTGCCGGTACAAAAAAATACATTCGTCCTGTAAACAGATCATTATTTATTGATGATAGTTCAAAATTCTCCGATCATTTTGAGGAATTAAAAACAGTTTTTCAGAAAATAAAATCTGAGAAATCCATTTCAGAACCGGAGAACAATTTAATAAACAGCACAGTTTATACTATCCAGCAATCGGTTGGAGCAGGTCTTGATTTGCTGGTTAATCCAAACAGTGCAAGAAAACATGTGGGAAACAGATTTGAAGAACTCATCAGAGTAATTTTTACAGAAATTGGCGTTGCTAATAAAAGTCTGGTATTGAAAATTCCATATGAAACCGACGAAGGAGTAAAAACTTATAAATGTGAAAATGATATGATACTTTCACCTTATAATGAAGTGAAATCAGATTCTTCATCAATCGATTCTCATGAAATTGTTGTTTCGATTAAAACCACATCGAAAGACAGAATGGGAAAAATGTTTATTGATAAAATTCTACTGGAACGCTTCGTAGAACATCCACAAAAAGTAATCGGTATTTTCCTGAATGATGTGCAAAGAAAAGAATCGAACAATATCAGCTTCACACTGGTTTCCGGCTTATTTATGGTTTATACAAAATTTCTTACAAAATTAGATGGCATCTATTATCTCGATCCACCTCCTACTGCCGGCAAGAAACCGTATTCAAATTACATGAAACCTTTCTCAAAGCTGATCACAGACGATATTAAACAATTATTATCCACGTAAATTTATACGTCTTTTAAGTGCCTCTATTTCATCTTTTCCTCCCCGAATTCGTTCAAGATGATCTGTATCAGAAACCCGTTCCCTTATAATTTCACAATACTCTTTTTGCAATTCGCAGCCCAGCCAGTTTCTCTGATAAGCTTCAGCAACTGCGTAAGTAGTGCCGGAACCACCAAAAGGGTCCAATATTAAACTGTCTGAATTAGAGGATGATAGAATTATTTTACGTAATAACTCTACAGGTTTTTGTGTTTTGTGAGGATATTTCTCCCACGCACTGTTGGAAATTGTAGGAATCTCAAAAACATCTTTAGGTTTCGCCCCAAGGGGATTGGGCTCCCAGATGTATTCTTTCTTTTTTCCATTTGCATATTGCGATGTTTCTGCCTGAGTGCGTTGCGGGTATTTCAGGGTATGATTATTATATGGAATTCGGGCTTCATCGATATTAAAAATAAAATCTTTCGATTTTCTAAAATGTAAAATGCTTTCATGCGATCGTCCCCAGTCATTCCCGAGATTTGCTTTATTTCTGTAAAACCAAATTAACCATTTGCACCCCTTAAACAAATGAGATGCTGACCATTTAATATCAGCCAATATTTCAGAAAATCCGCAAATGTATAGCGATCCCGTTTTTTTCAAAACGCGCTGAGCTTCCGTTATCCACTCCATACTCCATTCAACATAAGCTTTTTGCGATGCAAAAGTGTCCCATTCAGCTTTATGTATATTATAGGGTGGATCGGCAAAAATTAAATCGACTGAATTTGAATCAAGCTGTTTTAAAAATTTAATGGCATCCACATTGTATAATTCCCCGAAACCAGTAGAAAAATAGCTGTCAAAATTTTTATCTTTCGAGCGGGTTCGGTAAGAAATTTCGAGCTGAAGTTCTTCAACAAAATCATCTACTTGTTCATGGGAATAAACCCTGTAATTATTTATTGGATGCCTGGAACTTTTAAATTTTCCACCCCTGTCCCATCGCCTAAGGGTTTCAGGGCTAACATTTAAAATTTCAGCAGCTTCACTAATCGTCAGATACTTATCCATATCCTTATACAACTTTATACATGATTACACATCAAATATAATCAAAAATAACAGAATTCATACATCAATCTGTTACAATTATTTCAATAATTCAACGCAAAAAAATATCTATTAAAACTTAAAATTCCTGAACCCTTATTGGGCTTAAAAAATTTGTAATGTTCTGGTACGGCTGCTTACATATAAACCATCAAATTTGTACATTTACACTTTTCAAAAATCTGCTGATATGAAGTACTTAACACTCTTTGTTTTACTGATTGCATTTATAATGCCCGAAACCAATGCACAGGGAACCCGCTTATTGCGCGAACCAACAGTTTCCTCTGAAAGCATAGTATTTGTTCACGCCAACGACCTATGGAAAGTAAGCCGCCAGGGCGGAGATGCCATCCGGCTGACTTCCGACGAAGGCCAGGAATCGTTGCCTCATTTTTCGCCTGATGAAAACTGGATTGCATTCACAGCCCAATATGAAGGGAATACCGATGTGTATATTATTCCGGCAGAAGGAGGTTCTCCCAAGCGGTTAACCTGGCACCCCGACGGTGATTACGTGCAAGGCTGGACACCCCGTGGAGAGATTGTTTTTCGTTCTTCGCGCGAAAGCCATCCCACCCAAACAAACAAACTTTACAAAGTTTCGATGAATGGCGGATTACCGAAAGCCCTTGAATTGCCGCGTGCGGCATTTGGTGAAATTTCGCCCGACGGAAAACACGTTGCTTACATTCCCATCACTTTTTGGGACCCGGAATGGCGAAACTACCGTGGCGGACAGGCCATGCCAATCTGGATTGTCGACCGGGAAACAAAGGAACTGATTCGCACCCCGCAACCTGACGACGAACGTCACCTCGACCCGGTATGGTACGGAGATGAAGTTTTTTATTTGTCGGAAAGAGATTACGCGGGCAATATCTGGTCATTCAATCCTGAAACAAAAGAAGAAAAACAGCATACCACACATGCCCAATTCGATGTTAAAAGCCTGGATGCCTGCAAAGATGCCATTGTTTACGAACAGGGAGGATATCTTCACTTACTGAATCCTGAAACCGGAGACACCAAACAATTGGTGGTAAATGTAAAAGGCGACATGAATTTCTCGAGGCCCCGGTGGGAAAATATATCGGCCGGAAATCTCGGCAATCCGAATCTTTCCGCCACCGGTCAGCGGGCAATTTTTGAATACCGCGGCGAAATTTTTACGGTTCCCAAAAAAGAAGGCTCCTGGAGAAACCTGACCAATACACCCGGAACTGCTGACCGTCACCCGGTGTGGTCGCCAAAAGGAGATAAAGTGGCCTGGTTTTCAGACGCCGGCGGAGAGTATAAACTAATTGTTGCCGATCAGTTCGGCGAAAATCAAAAAAGTTATGCGCTGGAAAACCCAACTTTCTACTTTAAACCCGACTGGTCGCCCGATGGCGAAAAAATTGTTTACACCGATACCGATTACAACATCTGGTTTATAAACCTGGAATCGGGAGAAGTAAAAAAAGTGGACACCGACATGTTTGCGCACCCCAACCGGACGATGGACCCGGTTTGGTCGCCCGACAGCAAATGGATTGCTTATGCACGCCAGCTAAAAAACAGCTACAAGACTGCTTTTGCCTACAATATCGAATCCGGGGAAAAAATCCGGTTGACAGACGGAATGTCCGACGTTATTACTCCTGTTTGGGATGAAAACGGAAAATACCTTTACTTTCTGGCAAGCACCGATTACGGTTTGAACAGTGGCTGGCTGGATATGAGTTCTTATGATCCCGATGTTACCCGCAGTCTGTATTGCCTTATCCTCTCAAAAGACGAGCCTTCTCCCCTTCTTCCTGAAAGTGATGATGAGGAGGCTGAAAAAGAAGCTGATGAAGAAGGAAACGAAGAAAAGAAAAAAGGTGAAGATGATTCGGAAAGCGAAGAAAAAGACAAGGAAGAAGAACTGACTGTAACTATTGATAAAGAAGGACTTGCTGAAAGAATAATTGCACTGGACATGCCCAACCGGAATTATACCGGTTTGATTGCCGGGCCCGAAAAATCGGTTTTTGTTGGTGAGAATATTCCAAATGAACAAGGAATAAAATTGCAGAAATTTGATCTCGAAGAAAATAAAGCCGAAGATTTTCTGGATGGAATCAGGGCCGCAGTAACTTCCGCCGACCGCAAAAGCATGCTTTATCAGAAAGGTGGTTCATGGAGCATTTCGGGCACGGAGAGCAAACCACAAAACGGAAAAGATCAAATTAATACAAACCTGAAGATTAAAGTAGATCCGCAGGCAGAATATGAGCAGATTTTCAGGGAAGCCTGGCGTTATATGCGTGATTTTCTTTATGTAGACAATGTTCACGGAGCACCCTGGAATACTATTTACGAATGGTACTCACCCTGGATTAAACATGTGCGCCACCGCACTGATTTGAATTATGTTGTGGATATTCTAAGCGGCGAAGTTTCAGTGGGACACTCCTATGTTTCGGGAGGCGACATGCCCGACATCGACCGCGTTCCGGTGGGTTTACTTGGCTGCGATTTTGAAGCGGAAAACGGATTCTACAAAATTGCCGGAATTTATACCGGCGAAAGCTGGAATCCAGGACTTGATGCGCCACTTGCCCAACCCGGACTCGATATAAATGAAGGCGATTACCTGCTGGCTGTTAACGGCGAAGAACTGCGGGTTCCTGAAAACCCGTACCGGTTGTTTGAACAAACTTCCGGACGAAACACAAAGCTGACTGTTAGCTCCACTCCTTCGATGGAAGATTCAAGAGAAATTACAATTAAACCGGTTTCGAACGAACGCGGGCTAAGAAGCATGGCCTGGGTGGAAGGCAACCGCCGGAAAGTGGAAGAAATGTCGGATGGCAAGCTCGCGTACGTATACTTGCCAAACACCAGCGGAGGAGGATTTAATTACTTTAACCGTTACTATTTTGCGCAGCAGGACAAAAAAGGCGTTGTTCTCGATGAACGAAACAACGGCGGAGGCTCGGCAGCCGATTACATGATTGATGTGATGACCCGCACCTTACTGGGATATTTTAACAGCAAAGCCGGCGAAAATATTCCGTGGACTACACCGATGGCAGGAATTTGGGGTCCGAAAGTAATGATTATTAATGAGCGTGCCGGCTCGGGTGGCGACTTGCTGCCTTATATGTTCCGGGCAAAAGATATTGGCCCGCTGGTGGGAACACGCACCTGGGGCGGATTGGTTGGAACCTGGGACACCCCGCCGTTTATAGATGGGGGCCGCATGGTAGCGCCGCGCGGAGGATTTTTCGATGTGGAAGGTAACTGGGCCGTTGAAGGCGAAGGAGTTGCTCCGGATATTGAAGTAATTCAACACCCGAAACTGGTTTTGGAAGGCAAAGATCCGCAACTGGAAAAAGCAGTGGAAGTAGCTCTTGAAATGCTGGAAGAAAATGAGTTTGAACGAAAACCGGAACCTCCGGCACCGGTAAAATGGAAAAGACCAGAAGGATTTGAAGTGAAATAATAAAAATAATTACTATATTTTGGCCACTAAAAATCACTAATCTATGGACTTTCCATTATTCCATCTCGACTTTATGGGCAACCGCATGCTGATTGCAATTATTGCCATCATCCATGTAATTATCAATCATGCCCTGGCAGTAGGTTTTATACCACTGGTAACTTTTCTCGAATTCAGAGGTTACCAAATAAAAAAATACAATCCTGAAAAAGGAAATGTCTGGGATGAAAATACCCGGAAACTGCTTTTTTTTGCATTCATTATTACCACATCGCTGGGAGCCCTTACAGGCGTAGGCATCTGGTTTGCCACTTCACTTGCAAACCCGGCATCAATAGGTAGTCTCATCCGGGTATTTTATTTTGTGTGGCTCGCTGAATGGGTGGTTTTTGTGCTTGAAGTCATTTTTATAATGATTTATTACCTGACCTGGAAAAGCTCCAATAAATCGGTCCGCAATAAAAAACGACACATAATTTTTGGAGCCTGGCTCAGCTTTTTTTCGTTTCTCACTATGGCCATCATTGTGGGAATTCTGGGATTTATGATGGACCCGGGTAGTTGGGAAGAAAGAAAAACATTGCTCAGCGGATTTGTCAACCCACTCTATTTCCCCCAGCTTATTTTCCGCGCACCAGTTGCCATGATGATGGCCGGATGTGTAGCACTGCTGGCAACGATGTTCTTCTTGCAAAAAGAAAATCAGTGGCGCCCCGGAATTTTACGGCATATTTCGTTTTGGATATTACTCTGGATGCCGGTTGCGGTAGTTGGTGCATTTACTTACTACTGGTACATTCCGCGCTCGATGATCGGTAATCTGCCGGTAGCCATTACCACCCAACAGTTTCAGGAATGGTACGATTCCCTGATTACCGTAATAATAGGTGTTAGTGCCATTGGTTTTGCTATTGGCACTCTGGGGGTTTTTGCCCCCCGCAGGCTACCGAAATACCTGCTCATTATTCCTGTACTTGCATCGTTTCTGTTTCTCGGAACCTTTGAAAGAGTGCGCGAATTCATCCGTAAACCATATGTTATTGCCGATTATATGTATGCCAACGGGTTTTTAAAGGAAGAATACCCGCTTTACCAGCAAACCGGTTTGTTAAAAAATACACCCTATTCTTCTATAAAAGAAATTACTGAAGAAAACAAAACGGAGGCAGGAGAAGTTGTTTTTAACCTGACATGCACACGTTGCCACACCACTCATGGAATAAACTCTATAGTTCGCAATTTTGAACTAATGTACGGCGAAGAAAAACCTCTCGATGCAGACGCAATGAAAGCCTACATGAAGAACATGCACAATATAAGGTATTACATGCCGCCATTTCCGGGGAATGATGCAGAACTGGAAGCGCTGGCCTTTTATATTATTCAGCAGCAAAGCAGACCCCAAAGAATGGAAGGCGCCCAGCTAAAAGGAGTCGATGTAAAAGAACTGGATTATTAAACCGAAAACAACCAAAAAATGATAGCTTCACTGTTAACTCAAATCCCTGTCCCGAGAGATATTCCGCTACCGCTGCCAATGGCCGAATGGATACTTGTTGTTATATTAATCCTTTCTTTTCTCCTGCATATTTTGTTTATCAACCTTATGGTTGGAGGCAGTATTCTTACTTTTTGGTATGAAGTGCGCGGATTAAAAAACAAAGATTACGATACACTGGCCCGCGAAATTGCCGGCACCATTACGGTAAATAAAAGTCTGGCAGTGGTTTTGGGAGTTGCACCATTGTTGTCAATCAATGTGCTGTATACCATTTATTTTTATTCGGCCAATGCTTTGACCGGTAACATGTGGATTTCAATTGTTCCGTGGGTTACTGTGGCATTTTTGGTTTTATACCTGCACAAATATTCATGGGATCGGCTGGAAGATAACAAAACGCTTCACATTGGTATTCTGGGCATCGCAGTTGTCAGTTTTTTGATGATTCCGTTCATTTTCCTTACCAATATCAATCTGATGCTTTTCCCTGAAAAATGGGGGTTAGTGAAAGGTTTTACCGATGCTCTTACTTTGCCAAATGTTTTTCCGCGTTACCTGCACTTCATCACCGCCAGCATGGCTATTACCGGATTTTTTCTGGCCTGGTGGTTTGGCCGGAAAAGTTTCAAAATGACTGATAATTATGAATCAATAACCAAAAAGGACATAAAAAAACAGATGCTGAACCTGGCCCTTATTGCCACGGGAATGCAGTTTATTTTCGGGCCGCTTTTATTAATCACGCTGCCCAGCCAGGGCGTAACCTGGGGATTATTAGGGGTTATTTCCGGCGGAGTAACTGTTGCAACAATCGTTATTTACCAGCTTTGGAAATTAATCAATGAAAAAAACGAAATTATCAGCCGGCGGTTTTACGTGGTGGTGGTTTTATTTTTCATTCTGGTTAGTTTTATGGGAACGGGGCGCCATCTGTACCGCGAAAATGCACTGACAACACACCGGCAAATGATGGCTGAACGAACTGCGGCCCATTGGGAGGCCGTGGAAAAAGCCAGAAACAATGAGCTGGTTCCTGCTGACGAAACGCAAACTTTACTTTCGCCCGGCGAGAAATTGTACGAAACCAACTGCTCTGTTTGCCATGCAGCCGCACAACGACTGGTTGGGCCGCCACTTACTGAAATTGTTCCGATTTACGAAAACAACCTTGAAGCTTTAAAACAATGGATTAAAGAACCGGGGCGCAAACGAATGGATTACCCGCCAATGGCAGGTTTCCCAAATCTAACCGACCAGCAACTAACAAATATCAGCAATTACATGCTTCAGGGAAAATGGAAATAGTTACGGGATTTAAACTGAAATCGCATCTTTATAAATATAAAAA
>CAYUBV010000080.1:0-10893 GCA_964443035.1 uncultured Tangfeifania sp. | reverse complement strand
ATTTGATACTTTTTCATCCGATACTGGAGCGTGGACCGGGGAACATCCAGCAGCCGGGCAGCCCCGTTTTTACCGCCGATGATCCCTTTGCATTGAATCAGTGCCTGCACGATGGCCTGTCTTTCCGAATCGGCAAGTGTCAGGATCGGTTTTTTATCTTCCATACCCGGCTGCGGCATGGGGATCATGCTTTCAATATCCGCCGGGTGAACCTCTTCACCCGGCTTGAGGATGATCATTCGTTTGACAAAATTCTTCAGTTCCCTGACATTTCCGGGCCAGTGATAGGCGTTCAGCAGATCAAGAGCGGCACGGGTATAGACCGGCGGCGGCTGGTGAAACTGACCGGATGCTTTTTTAGTGATGTTTTCGATCAGCAGGGGGATCTCTTCGGCCCGTTCCCGTAGAGGGGGCACATGGATCTGTATGATATTGAGCCGGTAATACAGATCATTTCGCAGCTTTCCCTGTTGAATGCTTTTAACGGGATCTCTGTTTGTGGCTGAAATCAGACGGAAATTGGCATTGATGGAGCGGCTGTCCCCCACCCGTTCAAACCGATTCTCCTGGAGCACCTGAAGCAGTTTCACCTGCTGGCTATAGGGGAGTTCGCCCACCTCATCCAGAAAAATGGTTCCCCGGTCCGCCATCTCGAAGCGTCCGACCCGGGATGTGTCTGCCCCGGTAAACGCCCCCTTGGCATGCCCGAACAGTTCACTCTCAAACAGCGTCGGCGTCAATGCCGGGCAGTTGACCTTGACAAACATATGGTTTTTTCGGGGGCTGGCATGATGAATAAACCGGGCCAGAAAATCCTTTCCAGTCCCGGTTTCACCGGTAATGAAAACCGGGGCATCCACCTCGGCCACCCGTTTGACCACCCCCATAATCTCCCTCATCTGCAAAGAAGCATAGCAGAAATCTTCCAATCTGTAAGTTTCTACACTGCCCATCAGATAATGTTTTTCCCGTTCCAGACTCCGTTTCTCATCCCGCAACCGGTTATAGGCAATCAGGTTGTCCACAGCAATGGAGACCTGCCTGGAAACTTCCGTGAGCAGATCGGACAGTTCAGACAGATTTTCCGGTGCCCGCCTGAATGAAAAATGAAGGGTGCCAAATACCTGATCCCTCATGATCAAAGGAAATGCCATGGTGGAGTTCAAGCCGGCCGCCACCATCTGCCCGATGGAAAATTTATCCTTGTACCGAGACAAATCATCGATAATCACCGGTTTTCCGGATTCAATGGCCATGCGTGCGATGGTTCCCTTCATCAACGGGCGTTTGTTCAAACCGGAGATTCCGGCCGGATCGACACCGCTGGCTTCGGCAAAATACTGAAGCGATTGTTTTTTTTGGTCATAGAGGTTGATGCTGAAGCGGTCACAGGGAAAATGTTTTTTCAAGGCGGTTGTCAATGCAGAAAAAAAGTCCTGATTGGATGTTTTGGTAATCAGAGCGTTGGTGATTTCCAGAAGAATCTGGTGCCGGGTTTCAAGGTTCCACTTCATGTTTCCCCCGATTCGCTGTTTGGATTTGTCAGTCTGGCTATTGTTTTCATTATATGAGTAAACCGGATGTGGAAACAAAGGTCAAGCCCAATATTGGGCAAAATGATGAATATTAGGCACCAAACCAACAGCCGAATTGCGTTTTTAAAATAAAAATGCCCAAAAAAACCAGTTTGTTATAACAATATTTTTCACTTGGCACTTTCTTTGCAATTTATTTTCGAACTGGCATCAGAACGCAATTGTATAAAACGTCAAACAGATGGAATAACTTTAACTGAAACCATGAGGAGAGCATCAGATGATTCAATTTTTGATCCATGAAGCCGCTGACAGCGTCGGGGTCGCCACCGTCGATATCAAGGCAGGTGAGGCCGCAAAGGGTCTTTACATGGACTCACAGAACCCGGCGGAAGTGGTGGCCCTGGATGACATCCCATTGGGCCACAAGCTGGCCATGAAAGACCACCAGATTGACGAATCCGTCATAAAATACGGGGCTGACATCGGAAGGGTCGTTGCCGTTATCAAAAAAGGCGGTCATGTGCATACCCAGAATCTGAAAACAAGGAGGTGGTAATCATGGGGAACCCTACCGTTATGGCATATCGCCGGGAAAACGGCCGCGTCGGCATCCGGAATCACGTCGTCATTCTTCCTTTGGATGATCTGAGCAATGCCGCCAGTGAAAATGTGGCCCACAACATCAAGGGCTGCAAAGCCCTGCCCCATGCCTATGGCCGGCTTCAGTTCGGTGAAGATCTGGAGCTGTTTTTTCGAACCCTGATCGGTACCGGCGCCAATCCCAATGTGGCGGCTGTTGTGGTCATCGGGATCGAACCGGAATGGACCAACCGCGTTGTCGAAGGAATTGCCAAAACCGGCAAACCGGTGAGTGGTTTTGCCATTGAGCGCCATGGGGATATCAAGACCGTTGAAATGGCTTCATGGAAAGCCAAGGAATATGTGCACTGGGCCAGCGAGCTCAAAAGAGAACCATGCGACCTGAGCGAAATCTGGGTGTCCACCAAATGCGGTGAGTCCGATACCACCTCCGGGCTGGCATCCAATCCGAGTGTTGGCAATGCCTTTGAAAAACTGGTTACTATGGGCGGCACCTGTTCATTTGGCGAAACCAGTGAGATCACCGGGGCGGAAGACACGGTGAAACAGCGGGCCAAAACCCCGGAAGCCGCCGAACAGTTCACGTACTTTTTTGACCGGTATGCGGCCATGATCGACCGGAACAAAACCGATGACCTTTCCGGAAGCCAGCCCACCAAGGGAAACATTGCCGGCGGATTGACCACCATTGAAGAAAAAGCCTTCGGCAATGTCCAGAAAATCGGCAAGACCATCAATTATGAAGGCGCCTTGGATAAAGCCGTAACCCCCACCGGTCCCGGACTGTGGTATATGGATTCTTCCAGCGCCGCGGCCGAAGCCGTGACCCTCTGGGCAGCTGCCGGATTTGTGGCCCATTTTTTCCCCACCGGTCAGGGCAATATCATCGGCAATCCCATTGAACCGGTGATTAAATTAACGGCCAACCCGCGGACAGCCAGTGACATGTCCGAACACATAGACTATGATTGTTCCGCCATTCTCCGGGGAGAAATGACCCTGGACGAATCCGGGGACAATTTACTCGACCTGCTGGTCCGCACCTGCAACGGCCGGCTGACCGCTCAGGAAGTGCTGGGACATGAAGAGTATGTATTGACCAAACTGTACGAAAGCGCCTGATCATTCACTGACATAAAACCATCAACCACAAAGGGGGTCAAGTTATGAG
Organism: uncultured Tangfeifania sp.; assembly: GCA_964443035.1. Classification (GTDB taxonomy): domain Bacteria; phylum Bacteroidota; class Bacteroidia; order Bacteroidales; family Prolixibacteraceae; genus Tangfeifania. The sequence goes on along the minus strand of CAYUBV010000080.1, from coordinate 7,584 downwards.
TGAGCAGCCCAAAGACAGGTATTCAACCAGTGAACGTGTCACATTAGTCGTATTTGCCATATCTGTGGCCCTCTATCTCATGAACATTTTCCTGGGGAAAGCCTCGGTCCACTGGGGCTGGTCCATATTTCACCTGGGAAACATCGGCGAATTTCTGCTGCTGCTGATTGCCTCGATATCGTTTATCATTGCCGCGCTTCACCGCGAGGCCGTCATGAATAAAAACAAAGAGTAACCAACCTTTTTTACCAGGGAGAACAGCCATGTCTGAAAAAAATCATCAAGAGAACATTGACCAGCATCTTGACAGTGTGGACCGCAGAAGATTCATGGAATTGACTGCCAAATTCGGATTCACCGCCGCCGCCATTGCCATGACCACGGGAATCGTCGGTTCCCGCGAGGCCCATGCTGAAAAGGTCAGCAATGAAGAAAAAGAGCGCAAAGCTGCGGCCAAATACACCATGAACCTGGCTTCCGCCTATATTTTGGGGGCATCCAGAACCTATCCCATCATGCAGATGGACATGAAGGAAAATATCCAGAACTTCACCAACGGCCAGGTGTATGTCAAGCTTGCACCGGGAGGCCAGCTGGGCGCAGGCAGCGCACTGGTCCAGAAAGTCCAGGCCGGCACCATCCAGGCGGCCCAGCACTCCATTGCCAATTTCGCCCCGTTTGCCCCGGCTGCGGACCTGATCAACATCCCCTACTGGTGTGGTGAAAACCAGAAATTTGTGAACCTGGTGACATCTGATGCCTGGAAAAATGAAATCAACCCGAAGATAGAAGAAAAGGGATTCAAAGCCCTCTTTTATGTGGTTATCGATCCACGAGTGGTGGCCCTGAGGAAAGGGGTCAAAGGACCGGTGAAAACGCCGGATCAGATGGAGGGATTGAAATTCCGGGTACCGGGATCCAAAATCCTCCAGCAGTTTTACCAGTTGCTGGGGGCCAATCCGACCCCCATCGCCTGGGGGGAGACCTCTTCCGCCATCAAGCAGGGCGTGGCCGATGCGCTGGATCCGTCCGTGGAAGCACTGCTGATCTTCGGTTTCAAGGAAGTCCTTTCCAGCATCACTTTTAACGGGGGGGTTCCAGATTCTCAGATCTATTCCTGCAATCTTGAATGGTTTAACAGCCTGCCTCTGGATGTCCGGGAGGGTATCGAATATGCCAGCGAGGTCACCATGCGTCAGAACCTGGCCAAGGTTCCGGCGGCCAGAGCCTATGCCATGGCGGAAATGGCCAAGGTCGGGGTTGAATTCCATGTCCTCACGCCGGAAGAAAAACAGGCCTGGATCGATGCATGTGGTGCCCAGCTCCCGGCCTGGGACAGCATTAAAAAGGAGCTGATCGGATCCTTGTCCAAATTCGATGCGCTTGCCGAAGCCGCCAACACCTACAGCGGCTATTATGTGGACGACGTCAAAGCCTGATTTTTTTGAAACACCTGTGTCTCATCCATGCCCGGCCAATGTTCACTTCATTGCGGCCGGGTATGGATCACCTCCCTGATCCATACAACCGGAAGGCCCGGAAAAATGACAGGGAGATTTCAAACAGCAACCATGTTGTTCAGGAGTGGTGTATGACCTTTAAATCCATTTTATCCAACCTCGATCAAAACGGGGAGCGTTATCTGACGCTGCCGTTGTATACCCTGGTGGTGATCGCCATATTCATGGAGGTGTTCCGCCGTTTTTTTCTTTCCTATTCATCCATCTGGTCTGAAGAGATCGCCCGGTATGCCTTTATCTACATCACCTGGATCGGGGCTGCGGCCGCCATCCGGGAACGTGCCCATATCCGCATCGATGTGATTCTGCCGCTGCTGCCAGATAAAGGAAAAGCGATTGTATTCATTTTCGGCGATATCATCACTCTGATACTGGCCTTCATTGCATTATACTGGTCCATTGAACCGGTTTTGACCTCCATTAAATTCGGGTCGGTGACCCATGGCCTCAGAATCAGCCAGGCCTGGTTTCTGATGGCGGTCCCGCTGGGGTTCTCCATGATCATTTTGCGGCTGATTCAGTCCATGAAACGAGATATCAGCGATCTGAAAGCGGGACGACCCATTTTCGTAGGCAAAAAACTGTTTGATTGACGACCTTCATAAAAAATTAGGACATAGTCATGTATCAACATTTGATGAGTACCACTGAACTGACCCTTGGCTGGAGTTTTTACGGCCCGCTCATAGGAATGGTCATATTGATCCTCCTGGGGGTCAGGATCTGGGCGGTGATCGGCCTGGGCTCCGTGATCATGCTCATGACCACGGAGATCCTGCCACCGGCCCTGCTGGGGGAGGCCCTGTTTGACGGCGTTGACTCCTTTGCATTGATTGCCGTCCCTTTGTTCATTTTAACCGGTGATGTCCTGGTCAGGACCGGGTTGTCAAACAAACTGCTGGATGTGGCCGTTGCCACCATGGGCTGGCAGCGGGCCGGACTGGGAACCTCCTCGGTTCTGGGATGCGGTTTTTTTGCCTGCATTTCAGGATCGGATGCAGCAGATGCCGCCGCCATCGGCCGCATCACCATCGACCGTCTGGTGGAACAGGGATATCCCAGAGCCTATGCCGCGGCACTGATTGCGGCCGGAGCCTGTACCGGGATCCTGATTCCGCCGTCCATCTCGTATATCATCATCGGGATGATTCTGGGTATATCAGCGGCCACCCTGTTCCTGGCTGCGGCGATACCGGGTGTGCTGATTCTTTTGTCGGTCATGGCCACCAACTTTATCGTCAACCGGGTCAAGGGATACGAAGATTCCAGGAGTAAATTCAATGTGAACAGCTGGCTGAAAACCGTTTATGACGCCCGGTTTGCGCTGGCAATCCCTTTCGTTATTTTGGGCGGAATCTATTCAGGCCTTTTCACTCCTACTGAATCGGCATCCGTGGCAGTCATGATCACGCTGATCGTGGGGTTTGCACAAAAGACCATCCGGCTGTCAGACGTGCCCAGGATGCTGGAAACATCCGCCAAGGTCAGCGGTGTGATCGTCCCCATCATTGCCATGTCCCTGCCCTTTGCCCAGACACTGGCTTCCCTGGATGTTCCCCAGTTCTTTGTTCATTCCATGACATCTTTGACCGACAACAGATACCTGATCATGCTCAGCATGGTGGTCATTTTGATGGTCGCAGGCTGCGTTATGGAAACCACCCCCAATATCGTCATCCTGGCACCGATTCTGCTGCCCCTGGCCCAGGAAATCGGGATGAACGACATCCATTTCTGTATCTTCATGATCACCTCTTTAGGGATCGGATTTATCACCCCGCCCCTGGGGTTGAACCTGTTTGTGGTATCCGGTGTTTCCGGTGCACCGGTATTGTCCATTTCACGGCATGCCATCTTTTTTGTTTTCAGCATGCTGGCTGTTGTGATGCTGATCATGCTGATACCGGCCATCACAATGTGGCTCTTGTAGCTGTACACAAAAAACCAACACCCCATGTTTGTCAACCATAAAAAAACGCAAGTTGAGGAGAAAAAAAGTGACAGTGACATATTTGAAAAAAGCCATCAAAACGGCTGAAACAGATGAAGGCAAAACCCAGGAAATCGTATTGAACATGCTCAATGATATCCGGGCCAACGGAGAAGCCGCGGTCAAAAAATATGCGGAAAAGCTGGATAAATGGACCGGAGAGTTCATTGTTACGCAGGATGAGATCGACAAGGCTGCCGGTATGCTCAATGAACAGACCAAAAAAGATATTCAGTTTGCCTATGAGCAGATTTATGAATTTGCCGTCCAGCAGCGCAAAAGCATGCTGGAGTTTGAAACCGAGCTGTACCCGGGCGTTATTGCGGGCCAGCGACTGATACCGGTAAATGCCGCAGGATGTTATGTCCCCGGGGGCCGGTTTGCCCATGCCGCCTCCGCTCTCATGAGCATTGCCACAGCCAGGGCCGCCGGGGTCCCGTTTGTGGTTGCCTGTTCCCCGTCACACCACGGGGGTGGTATCCATCCTTCGATCCTCTATGCCATGTCCGTGGCCAAGCCGGACGTGATCTTGACTCTGGGCGGGGTCCAGGCGATCGCTGCCATGACATTCGGTATTTTCACCGGCAAACCCGCAGATATCATCGTGGGACCGGGGAACAAATTTGTGGCGGAAGCCAAACGGATACTTTTCGGTGAGGTGGGCATCGATGTGTTTGCCGGCCCCTCGGAAATACTGGTCATTGCAGATGACACCGCAGACCCGGAAATCGTGGCCTTTGACCTGGTGGGACAGGCCGAGCATGGATATGACTCCCCCGCCATTCTGATCACCACCTCTGAATCGCTGGCAAAAAAAGTGATGGAACTGATGCCCAAAGTCATTGAAGATCTTCCCGAACCAGAGGTCAGCAGAGCCTCCTGGGGGGATTACGGCGAAGTGATCCTGGTATCGGACCGGGAAGAAGCGGTCCGGGTCAATGATGAATACGCACCGGAGCATCTGGAGATCCTTGCCGCGGACCTGGACTGGTGGTTGAAAACATTGACCAATTACGGGTCATTGTTTCTGGGCGAAGAAACCACCGTGGCCTATGGGGACAAGACATCCGGACCCAACCATATTCTGCCCACCAAAAAGGCGGCCCGGTATTCCGGGGGTCTGAATGCCGGCAAGTTTATCAAGACATTGACCTACCAGCGCCTGACCCGGGAAGCCAACCGGCAGATCGGGCCGGTATCTGCCCGGATCTCCCGGCTGGAAGGCATGGAAGGACATGCCAGAACCTCCGACATCCGGATGAAAAAATTTTTTCCGGGAGAAACCTTTGACCTGACCGGAGCATAATTCCCATGAAACGCATTGAACAGTTATTTGACATCAGTGGCCATGTGGCCCTGGTGACCGGCGGCAGCTCCGGTATCGGCAGAGCCATGGCCTTCTGTCTGGGTGAGGCGGGAGCCGCCGTGATTCATGTGGCCCTGCCCAGTGAAGAAACGGCGTTAAAAGAAGCGGTCCGGGATGTGGAAAGCATCGACGGCCGGGCCGCCTGGCTGACCTGCGATGTGTCTGACATGGATGCCCTGGAAAAGATGGCCCAAAAAGCCCCATCATTTTTCGGCCCTCCGGACATCCTTGTCAATGCCGCTGGTATCAACCTGCGCCAGCCCTGGGATGAGATCAGCTCCGACACCTGGGACCGGCAGCTGGATATCAATCTGAAGGCCCCGTTTTTCCTGGCCCGCCACCTGATTCCCGGGATGCAGAAAAACGGCTGGGGCAAAATCATCAATATTGCCTCCCTTCAGTCGGAACGGGCCTTTCCCAACAGTGTCCCCTATGGCGCGTCCAAAGGCGGTGTCATGCAGCTGACCCGGGCCATGGCCGAGGCCTGGTCCAAAGACGGTAGCGGCATCACCTGCAACGCCATCGGTCCCGGGTTTTTCAGAACCGGGCTGACATCTGTTCTGTACGATCAGAAAGAGGTGATCGATGCATTGGCAAGGCAGACCATCATCGGCCGGAACGGGGAACTGGATGATTTAAAAGGGGTATCCATCTTTCTGGCATCCCCGGCATCTGATTACATTACCGGGCAGACCATCTATCTGGACGGGGGCTGGACAGCCAAATAAGGAGCAAGGAACCGATCATGAAAGCACTCGTCTACACTGACACCAATGAAATTGTCTACCGTGATGAACCGGCGCCTATACTTGCACCGGGCGATGTTCTATTGAAGGTTGAGGCCACCGGTATCTGCGGATCGGACATGCATGCCTACCACGGGAAAGATCCACGCCGGGTTCCGCCCTTGATTCTGGGCCATGAAGTGGCCGGCACCATTGCCTCCGGCCCCCATGAAGGCATTCGTGCCGTGATAAACCCGTTGATTACCTGCGGCACATGTGAATATTGTGATACCGGGTTATCCAACCTGTGTGCCCAGCGGGAACTGATCGGGATGCGCCTTCCAGGGGCTTATGCCGAATATACCAAAATCCCCGCCCGAAACCTGATCCCGATTCCCCACCAACTGGGTTTTATCAAGGCCAGTTTAGCGGAACCAACAGCCACGGCCCTGCATGCGTTGAACCTGGCCCGGATGAAATCCTTTCGTCCTCTGGCCGAACTCAAGGTGCTGATCATCGGTGGCGGTGCCATCGGCATGCTCACCGCCTTGTTGCTCAAAGGGTATGGGTGTAGGGATATCCTCCTGGCCGAAACCAATGATCTCAGGGGAAAATCTGCAGCCGAGCATACCGGATGCCGGGTGTTTAACCCAATCACGGATACATTGGAAGCGCCTGACGGTTATGACCTGGTGCTGGACTGTGTGGGGGGTGAAAAAACACGGCACCTGGCGGTAACCGCTGTCAAGCCCGGCGGTATATTTGTTCATATCGGTTTGATGGATTCTCTGGGCGGTCTGGATATTCGAAAGATCACCCTGTTTGAAATCACCCTGATCGGCGTATACTGCTATACCGCGGCAGATGTCAGGGCCGCGGTGAAAGCCATTGACACCGGACTGGTGGGGGACCTGGCCTGGGTGGAAAACCGGCCGCTTTCCCAGGGCGCCCAGGCGTTTTCAGACCTGGATAACGGGTTGACTGCCGCAGCAAAGATTGTGCTGCGGCCTGACAACTGACAAAGAGATATCACGACTCCCCGCCGGATCGATCCCGCCTGGCAATCCTTTGTCCAGAGGTTGCTGTGGATCCCAAAATGCCCGTATTTTCACACCAGGTGAAGCCAGGCGGAAAATGAGGCTGCGGACAGCAAGGTCGAAACGGAAATGGCAGTGGCGGCGAATTCCACATCCCCGTTCATTTCCACTGCCATGACATAACTGACGGTGGCTGTCGGTGTGGCCAGAAGGATCAGTCCGGGCAGGTACAGGTCCGCCGGCAGCCCACACACAGTATAAAACATCAGCCCGACAGCCGGCAACAGCCCCAGCTTGATCGCCGCAACCGGCAGCACCCGGGCCAGTTGGGATCTCATCAGATCAAAGTTCAGGGCGGCACCTATCAGCAGCAGGGCCAGGGGCAGGGCCATACCACTGAAAATATCCAGAGTCCGGGATAAGACCATGGGCAGAGCCATGCCGGTCAGGGAAAAAGCAATACCCGCGCCGGCGGAAAGAATCATGGGATTGCCCAGGATTTTGGATACCATTTTGCCAACGCTTTTCCCGACAGACTCCCTGCCTCCGTAATTGATCAGAATAAACACGGAAAGCAGGTTCTGAAAAATCATGACAAAACCCAGAAGCAGGCTGGCACTGATAAATCCTGCCTGATCCAGGTAGTAATAGGCCACAGCCAGGCCGATATAGCCCAGATTCCCGTGATACCCACTCTGTACAAACGTCCCGAGGCAGCGATGCGGTACATGGAACAGGCGGCCCAACAGCCATGTCAGACCAAACGAGGTGCCGACCGCCGCCAGGGTGCTTCCCATGACAAGCAGATGAAAATCGGTTTTCAAGGACCCTTTGGCAATGGCGGCGAACACCATGGCGGGAATGGCGAAATAAAACACCAGGCGGTTGGCGGGTCCGGCAAACGCCTGGGGAATGAACCCCTTGCGCCGGGCCAGCCAGCCCAGAA
>CAYUBV010000079.1:0-10899 GCA_964443035.1 uncultured Tangfeifania sp. | reverse complement strand
TTTTCGGTTCGGTAAATACCATCCAGGTAGCAGAAGCTATCAACAAAAAAGGATTCGATATCGACCGCAAACAAATTACCTTACCTTCCGACAGTATTAAAGAAGCAGGAACATACACTGCCAAAATCAAACTCTTCAAAGATGTTATCGTTGAGTTGGAGTTTGATGTAGTAGGTGAATAAAAAAACCTTAGATATATGTTGAAAAGGGTTCTCGAAAGGGAACCCTTTTTTATTTCACTGCCACCGTCTCAATTTCAATTAAAACCCCCAGCGGCAGTTCTTTTACCGCAAAAGCGGCACGTGCCGGCGGGTCTTTTTCATAAAACTCGCCGTACACTTCGTTCATGGCTTTAAAATTGGCCATGTCGCTGAGCAGGCAGGTCGATTTTACCACATTCGAATAACTGTATCCGGCCACCTCGAGAATGGCGCCAATATTTTTCATCACCTGGCGGGTTTGCTCTTTAATTCCGCCTTCCACCACCTTCATGGTTTTAGGGTCGAGCGGCACCTGGCCCGAAATGTACAACGTATCGTTTACTTCCACTGCCTGGCTGTAAGGGCCAATCGCCTGCGGGGCTTTAGGTGCATAAATTACTTTCTTCATAATTACAGGTTTTAGAAATTATCGTAATGACTTTGTCGTTTCTGGATTTTCAAATCCTGGAGAAGCGAAGACCTGGCATTGATGGTAAAACTGTAACTTTTCCGCGGACCAAAGGGAACAAAATTGAACGCCATTTGCCAGCAGTGCAAATCGCGGTTTACATTAAATGTGGTAAATGAAAACTCGCGGGCCACAATGTCGTAGTTGGTATTTGCGCTGATACGCCATTTATCAGTGAGGTTTACGTTTCCGCGAAAACCGAGGGTTTGGGTAATTCTTCCCTTTTCAGCCGGACGGCGCGGACCTGAATAGTTAAAGCTGTAATCAAATCCAAAATCCCAGGGGATGCTAAAGTCAAGGTAATCTTCGTATTCTCCCGGCAAAATATTTTCGCCTTCAATCAATTCCTCTTTGCGCTCAGCCTGTTCCTCTCCTTTTTTCGAGCGGAAATTCATCCCGAATGAAAGGTTTGCCCGGGTTAAACGGCCCAGTTTTGCCAGCCCGCTTTTTTCATTCCACACATATTTATGAATTTTGGTTCCATTCTCATTTATCATGTATGGGTCCAGTACTCCTCCCATATTCACGCTAACACCGGCAATGGTAGTACGTGCCCTGATACTCACCGGTGCCAGGTTCAGCGAGTCGGCAATCAGGTTATAAGAGGTATTGAAGCTCAGGTTGTCAATAATTTTTACTTTTTTGAAATTTTGTTCGTCATCTGTTTTTGTGGTATCGGCAGTTTCCAGCACTTTCATTTCGAGGTTGTTGTTTACCGACAATGAAACCGCCCCTGAAGCTCCGCGCCCGGGCGAACCGCCGTAAATCCCGCCGCGATTCACATCGTAATATTGTACCCTGCCGGTTGAATCAACCTGTACCTCTTCCCAGTAACCAAACCGCTCGGCGCCAAAATCGGGGCGGTAACTAAAACTAAACGAAGGAGTTATTTTATGGCGAATGCCTCTCACTTTCGAATCGGGGTTCAGCGGCATAAACATCCCGTAAATATTGGTGGAAGCGCCTACGCTGTAAGAATAATCGTAAACGCGGTTCAGGCCGGTAATGGTATCCACATTCACGGTGTTGGGAATTCCCGAGGCATTGTTGTGCCCTCCGTCGGGATCATAACTGTAATCGTATTTTTTAAAATACCATTTTTCGTTGTAGCTGAAACCCGGGCTAAAATTGATGTGGTTAAACAAATTAAAGCTCGGCAGCGAAATCGGGATATTGTGTTTTATTCCGTTTTTCCAGTCTTTACTAAACGACTGCTCGAGCAATTCAGCCTGTTTCACACCAGTTATCGAATTTCGCAAATTTCCGCTGTAATTTATCCCGAATTTTTCCCACCATTTCACTGAGCCGCTACGGGTTTTTCTTCGCAGCGGATAATATTTTCCCATGCTAAATGTTATCTCGGGCAGCGATAAAGAGATGGTAGAGTCGGCCGAATTTTGAGAGTGCCGCAGGTTTGCAGACAAATTGAACGGTGTATTCTCAAATTTCTTGGTGAATGAAATACTCGAAGATTTGCGGTTGCTGAGGTATTCCTGCGACGATACAGCATTCAGTTTTTCACGTCCGGCTGAAGTAAAATTCACATTGGCCGAAAATGTCTGGTTGGGGTTTGCCTTGCTGTCCTGGCTGTGGCTCCACCTTACTGCCAAACTGGGTGAACGGGTATAGGTGTCGAGCCCCCGCTGACCGAGTTTATTAACTCCATATTGTAAATCGAGACTGCCGTTAAAACTGTAGCGTTTCCGGTAATTGGTGTGCAGTTTGCTGTTCCACGAACCTTTGGAATAAATATCTCCCTGCACGGCCAGATCGAAATATTCGCCGGCGGCCCAATAGTAACCACCATCGCGAAGAAAGAACCCCCGGTTTTGTTCCTCGCCGTAGGTGGGCACCAAAATTCCGGATGAATAAGTCGGCGTGTTGGGGAAGTACCCAAACGGCAAAATGGGGAAGTATATGGGAAAATCTTCCAAAACCATGTAGGCCGGGCCGGTAATAATTTTGTTGTTCGAAATTACTTTTGCCTTTGTTAGGTGCAGGTAAAAGTGCGGGTGGTCGGCATCGCAGGTGGTATATTTTCCGTCTTTCAGAACAAATGCCTCCTTCGATATTTTTTTGGTGCGTTTACTGTGTACAAAACCTTCGCCCTGCTCCGTAACTACTTCGGTAATAATTCCTTTTTCAGTATCGAAGTTGTAACGCAGTGTTTTCGATTCAAACTCCTGGGTTCCGTCATTAAAAATGGGTTTTTGAATCAGAGTACCGGTAGAATCCTCCATTCCTTCGGCATAAACCTCCCTGGTTTCAAGGTCGAGTTCAATAAAATAGGCATTAAGTTCAATTTGCTGATAATTAACTTTGGCATTGTTGTAGAGAAATACTTTTTGCCCGTCGAATGAAACGATAATAGAATCTTCTGCATTGTAGTCGATTGGAGCATCGATGGCAGGAGCCACAATTGAATCGGCGCCAGTGGTATCGGCAACAGTTGCCTGCACCGTATCCTGCAAAAACATGTTCCCGGAATCCATTGGGCTATTTAAAGTATCTGCTAAAGATACGTCGGTTTTTTCGGGCGTTCTTTCTGTTTCCTGGCTGTAAGCAAACAAACAAAAAAAGAAAAAAAGGTATGTTATAAATATTTTGTACAAAATGTTTTCTGAATTTTACGCAACACCTGATGGTTTGACGTGCAAAAATAAAAATAAGGGCTATACTTAAACGCTAATAAATGCAAAATAACTTTAATATTTTTATTTTTGCTCAAAACACGTAATAATGAAGCCCATAAAAATATACACATTCATTTTTCTGTTCGCAGCCGGACTGGCAACGTCTGTTTCCGGTCAAAGTGCAGGTGAAGTACAAATCAGCAATCCTGAAATTGGCATTGTTGTAATTGACCCGGGACATGGCGGCAGGGATTTGGGAGCTGTTTCGGGCAGCGCAATGGAAAAAGACATTGTGCTGGATATTGCCCTGAAGCTGGGCAATTATATTTCAAGAGCCTTTCCTGAAATTAAAGTGATTTACACCCGCGAAACCGACATTTTTGTGCCTCTCTACAAAAGAGCTGAAATTGCCAACAGGAACAAAGCCGACCTGTTTATCAGCATCCATGTAAATACCGTTCCGCAGCCCTATGTGCAAGGTGCCGAAACCTTTATTTTAGGACAGCCCAATACCAAAGGCAACCTCGAAGTGGCCCGCAAGGAGAATGAAGTGATTTTGCTGGAAGATGATTACACAGCTACTTATGAGGAATTTGGTACTGGTTCACCGGAATCTGCCATCGTGTTTAACCCCAACCGGGATGAACACCTCGAACAAAGCGCACTTCTGGCATCGGCCATCCAGCAGCAGTTTCGCGAACACGCAAAACTAACCGACCGCAGTGTAAAAAAGGCCGGATTTCTGGTTTTAAGGCAAACTGCCATGCCGGGTGTTTTAGTGGAAGCCGGTTTTTTAAGCAATCCCGACGAACGCATTTACCTGATGAGCAAAGCCGGACGCGATTACCTGGCACACTCCGTTTTTCTTGCATTCAGAAATTACAAAAACAAAACAGAAGAAAAAAAAGTGAATCGTTTTTTGGTAGCCGAACATCAGAGAAAAGGAATCTGGTTTTCGGTACAGGTGGCTGCGCTTTCAAAACAAAAGGAAATCAAGCCGGAGAATTTTTATGGCGAAACAACTATTTTTGAACAAAACAGCAATACACTGCACCGCTATTTTTCCGGCATGTTTAACAGCCTGGAAAAAGCACAGCAGGAAAAAACCCGTTTGCAGGCAAAATTCAACGAAGCTTTTATTGTGGCATTTGAAGATGGAAAATTAATTTCTGTTAAAAAGGCATTGAGAAAAATGTAATTCCTTTTTGAATTCCCTAATTTTGCCTTACTTTAATTACTGAATAAAAACATCAACTATGAAGATATCGAAATATACACGCCTCGGAGTTCTAATCGTTATAGCAATTGTTATTCTGATTTGGGGATTAAGCTACCTGAAAGGAAGCAATATATTTTCACAATCGAATAATTACCATGTTGTTTACGAGCGGATAGACGGACTTTCTGAATCGAATGAAGTAACACTCAGCGGGTACAAAATCGGTTCAGTGAGAGACATCCAACTGATGCCCGGCAACAGCAGCCGGCTTATGGTTACTTTTATGGTAAATGCCGATATTAAAATACCTAAGGGATCTGTGGCACAAATTGTTACCAGCGACTTAATGGGAACCCGTTCCATCAGACTTATTCTTGGCACAAAAGAGGAAAATTACCAGCCCGGAGACACCATTCCCGGGTCAATTGAAACCGACCTGAGAGAACAGGTCAGCATGCAGGTGCTGCCTATAAAAAACAAAGCGGAACAACTGCTCGGAACAATTGACTCAGCCATTACCGTTTTAACAGTTATATTTAATGAAGATGCCCGCGATAATCTTTCGGAAAGTTTTAGAAACATCAACCGTACCATTACCAACCTCGAAAATACAACTTCGGATCTTGACGAAATCATATCCTCTAAAAAAGGAAATGTCGGAAATATCATTACGAACCTCGACAGTATTACTACCTCTTTCAACCGGAATACTGCAGAATTTGAAAACACCATCCAAAATCTGGCCCGGTTCAGCGATACGCTTGCTCAAATAGAGGTTACACCTGTTCTCGACAATATACTGCTGGCATCCAATAAAATTAACACCGTCCTGGAAAACCTCGAAAACAACGAAAGTACAGCCGGGCTGTTATTAAACGACGATGAACTTTACCACTCAATCACTGCGCTTTCGGACGATTTGAGCTTTCTGATAAATGATATACGCGTGAACCCCGAGCGCTACCTGCATTTCTCAGCTATCGACCTGGGCAAGGATGTTTATATTAATGCTACCGGTGAGGCAACATCCGAAAACATTGTGTTTAAAGTTCACCTGGTATCCAGTGAAAACAGAATATCTCTTGATTCAGAAATTTTTGAAGGACTCGGGCCAATTGAAGAATATCAGGCCAGCGGAGCATATACTTACCTGGCTGGTGAATCGCAATCGTATTCCGAAATTGCCGAATTGCACAAAAAAGCAACCCGAAAATTTCCGGATGCAACCATTGTTGCTTTCAAAAACGGACGGTTGATAAAATTAGAGCGGGCGCTTAAATCCCTCGGGAAATAAACAGCATTTGGTTAATATTGGCGAATACCATTTAATAAACCCGATCACTACCAACCAGATAGACTTCTATCAATCAAAAAGTTATGCATAAAGTACTTAAAACCATTGCATTGTAAAATTTCAGAAATATTATATTTTTAATCCGCTCAAAAAGAAATCAATATAGTATTTCCGAAAAAATCAAGGCCATTTTGATTTTTTTTTTAACTTTTTTTTAGCAAATTTTGTTACCGGGAATTAAAAGGGAATTATTTGTAGAACCTCAAAAATCCAACCATTGTAAATGAGCAAGGAACATATTAATGCGTGGGAAAAGTGTTTGAACATCATACGGGATAATGTACCCGGAAGCAGTTTCAAAACATGGTTTGAGCCAATTGAACCCGTAAAATTAGAAGAAAGAGTTTTAACAATTCAGGTGCCGAGTGCTTTTTTTTATGAGTACCTCGAGGAACAATTTATCGACATCTTACGAAAGACATTGAGAATGGTGTTGGGTAACGGAGCAAAACTTGAATACAACGTTGTTATGGGAGGAAATTCCCAGAACAACGACAAACCCTACACCGTAAGTTACCCAACCAATAACAATTCGAAAATTCAGAACCAGCCGCTTACAATTCCGTTAAAGGCGGATGAGAAAAAAACCATTAAAAATCCGTTTATAATTCCGGGAATCCAGAAACTGCAAATCGATCCTCAACTGAAACCGGACAATACCTTTGAAAATTTTGTGGAAGGCGATTGCAACCGGCTTGCCCGCAGTGCAGGTTATGCAGTATCGCGCAACCCCGGAGGAACAGCTTTCAATCCACTGATGATTTACGGAAACTCCGGTCTGGGAAAAACCCACCTGGGGCAAGCAATCGGTATTGAAGTAAAAGAGCAGATGCCCGATAAAGTGGTGCTTTACGTAAATGCCAATAAATTTCAGACCCAGTTTACCGAAGCCACACGCAACAATAACCGCAACGATTTTCTGAATTTTTACCAGATGATTGATGTGCTTATCCTGGACGATGTGCACGAATTTGCCGGAAAAGAAAAAACACAGGAAACATTTTTCCATATTTTTAACCACCTGCACCAAACCGGCAAACAACTCATATTAACATCCGACAAACCGCCTATCGAGCTAAAAGGAATGGAACAGCGGCTGTTATCGAGGTTTAAATGGGGCCTCACTGCCGATTTGCAAACGCCCGATTTTGAAACCCGCATGGAAATTTTGCGTCGCAAAGTATACAACGACGGAATTTCATTATCAGACGAAGTACTGGAATACATTGCTTCGCACGTTACAAATAACGTCCGCGAACTGGAAGGGGCCCTGGTTTCGCTGCTGGCCCAGTCAATGCTCAATAAGCGCGAAATTACGCTCGACCTCACCGCCAAGCTGATAAACAAACTGGTACAAAATTCGAAAAGGGAACTTTCCATCGAATACATTTCGAAGGTGGTATGCGATTATTTCGACATGCCGGTGGAATCACTTCAGACCAAAACACGCAAACGCGAAATTGTGCAGGCACGGCAAATTACCATGTTCTTCTCGAAAAGCCTCACAAAATTTTCGTTGGCAAGCATTGGGGCACAAATTGGAAATAAAGACCATGCAACCGTTTTACATGCCTGCAAAACGGTGAGCAACCTGAAAGATACCGATAAAAACTTCCGGCAGTATGTGGAAGACATCGAAAAGAAATTAACAATGTAAACCTTGAAAGCAGGCCGGCAAGCTTGCTTTTTTTTTATGTTTTTTCCAATGATTTACCTGATTGCCAGCATTCTTTCCTCAACAGCCATTTATGTTATTTTCAGGTGGGCCAAAAACTACTCCTGCAAACTGAATGCTTTAATTACCATTAATTATTTGGTAGCCAGCATTCTCGGTTTTGGGTTTCTGTTGAAATTCGAAACCCGCCCTTTTGTTGAAAACAATCACTGGCTGCCATTCGGAGTTATACTCGGGGTGATGTACATCCTTATGTTTTTCCTGATTGGCACTTCGGCGCAAAAAGCAGGAATAACAGTTACCACACTTGCCAACAAACTCTCGCTGGTTTTTCCTGTTTTCTTTTCGCTTTTCTGGTTCGATGAACAAATTACGACGCTGAAATATTTCGGAATTGCAGGAGCAATAACAGCCGTAATGCTCACCCTCTACAAAAAAGATGTAAAAAGAATCAACTTTCTCTATTTTGCATTGCCCATTGCCATATTTTTTGGCAGCGGTTTTATCGACTCCTTCATAAAATATGTACAGGCCCTGCAAATTACCGAAGCGCTTTCTGCTGCATTTTCATCGTTTGTATTTTTTACCGCTTTTATTTGCGGCATAATCATTACAGGCATTAAAAGCCTTGGAAAAAAAATGAAACTGCACACTCCTACCCTGTTATTGGGAACGCTGCTCGGCCTGGCAAATTTTGGTTCGCTCTTTTTTATTTTGCAGGCCCTCAACAAAAGCAACCTCGAAAGTTCGCTCGTATTCTCCCTGAACAATATGCTGATAGTAGCATTGTCAGCCATTCTCGGATTTTTCATTTTTAATGAGAAATTAAACCGCATCAATGTATTCGGAATTGCACTTGCCATTTTAAGTTTGTATATTTTGCTTTGATGAAAGACACTTACAAAACAATAGCAGGAAAAAGCGAAGGATATTTCAAGGACAGAGGGAGTAAATTCCTGGCTTATGCATACCCGGTTAATTCCGAAGATGAAACCAAACCCATACTTGAGCAATTAAAAAAAGACCACCACAATGCACGGCACCACTGCTATGCCTGGCGATTGGGAAAAGAAGAGATTACTTACAGGACCAACGACGACGGAGAACCTTCTTCCACCGCCGGAAAACCGATTTTGGGTCAACTGCAAAGTTTTGATGTTACCGATATTTTTTTGGTGGTGGTGCGCTATTTCGGCGGAACTCTGCTGGGAACCAGCGGACTTATAAATGCCTACAAAACCGCTGCTGCCGATGCCCTGAACAATGCGAAAATTATCACTAAAATTATTAAAGAAACCTATAAATTGCATTTTACCTATCCGCTGATGAACGACGTGATGACGATTATCAAACAGGAAAACCTGAACATTGTCGACACACAGTTCGAAATAGAATGCGACCTGATTTTCTCTGTCAGGAAATCGGAAGCGGAACAAGCAGAAGCAATTTTTCAGAATTTCTACGGAGTTGAAATTGAAAAGGCCGATAGTTAGACTGTTAATAAAAAACTTAAAATTGTTGAACCTGAAAAAAGTATTTCTGCAAAAAACGTATTAAATTTGATTTTCATGATACAATGCCACACAATCAGGTTGCCATTTCACAACGACAATAAAAACTGCCGTAAGGCAAAGCTTTTTCTACCGTGGCATTTCATTGTTCAATCAGTCAACCGGTACAAAGCAAGTTTTAAAGAAAAAGCAAATTTGCTTTTTCAATCAGCAGAAAGCCAATATTTTATTTTTAAAATATTGGCTTTTTTTTGCGACGCAATTAAATACTTCAATATAAATTTTTACAATGAAAAAAGATTTAATCTCAATTACGGATTATTCAAAAGATGAATACCTGAAAATTATGAAACTGGCCGGAGAGTTTGAAAAAAATCCCAACCAGGACCTGCTAAAGGGAAAAGTTGTTGCTTCTCTTTTTTTTGAACCTTCTACCCGTACACGGTTGAGTTTTGAAACAGCCATTAGCCGCTTAGGCGGTAATATTGTAGGTTTTGCCGACCCTCTAAGCTCGAGTTCTTCAAAAGGTGAAACCTTGCACGACACCATAAAAATGGTAAGCAACTACACCGATTTAATTGTAATGCGCCATCCGCTTGAAGGGGCTGCCCGTTACGCTGCCGAAATTTCGGAGGTTCCGGTTATCAATGCCGGCGACGGTGCCAACCAGCACCCTACTCAAACACTGCTCGATATGTATTCCATCCTCAAAACGCAGGGATCATTCGACAATTTGAATATTTTCATGGTAGGCGATCTGAAATACGGACGAACAGTTCATTCGCTGCTCATGGCCATGTCGCAGTTCGAAAATCCCATTTTCAACTTCATAGCACCACTTGAACTGCAAATGCCCGAAGAATATAAAATGTTCCTTCGGGAAAACGACATCCGGTACTTCGAACACCGCGAGTTTACCGACATTATCAGCGAAGCAGACATCATTTACATGACCCGCGTGCAGAAAGAGCGTTTTTCGGACCCAATGGAATACGAGCAGGTAAAAAACATTTACATTTTACGCAACGAAATGCTGGCTCAAACAAAACCCAACCTGAAAATTCTTCATCCGTTGCCACGGGTAAACGAAATTCACACCGATGTAGACAAAAACGATAAGGCCTATTATTTCTCGCAGGCACTGAACGGGATATTTACCCGCGAAGCCATTATTACCCATATTATGAACCTTAAATAAGCAAACCATGAGTAACAACAACAATATAAAGAAAAAACTGAAACTGAAAGTAAGTGCAATTAAAGAGGGAACTGTAATCGATCACATTCCGGCAAATAACTTATTTAAAGTAATTACCATTCTCGGCCTCGATAAAATTAAAAACCAGATAACGTTCGGCACCAACCTCGAAAGCGAAAAGCTGGGCAGCAAAGCAATTATCAAAGTATCGAACAAATTTTTTGAAAACCACGAGATCAATAAAATTGCCCTGATTGCACCGCATGCCAAACTCAATATCATAAAAGATTACGAGGTGGTGGAGAAAAAAATCGTAGCAACACCCGAAGTTATTACAGGTATTGCTAAATGTTTCAATCCGAAATGCATTACGAACAACGAAAAAGTTACCACCCGTTTCAATGTGCTGTCAACCTTGCCGGTTACGCTTAGGTGCGGCTATTGCGAAAAGCTAACCATTGGCGAACAAATGAAAATGTTGTAATTCCCGGCAAAAAGCCTAAAATCAGTTACGTCTCCTTCATTTCATCGGGAAAGTAATTTTTTCAAAAATGATTGAAATAAATTTTCATGGGCAGACGTAATTTTTTATATATTTGCCCCTCGATTTCCGAAAAGGAAATAGTTCTTTAAAAAGCCC
>CAYUBV010000078.1:5960-11007 GCA_964443035.1 uncultured Tangfeifania sp. | reverse complement strand
CAATTACATAAAACGCAAAAAGTACCGGCTTCCATCGATGAGGTTTGGGAATTTATTTCAACGCCGGCCAACCTGAAAAAGATTACACCATCCTACATGGGATTTGATATCACCTCGAAACATGGCGGTGAAAAAATGTATCCCGGAATGATTATCACTTACAAAGTGAGCCCGGTTTTTGGTATTAAAATGAATTGGGTTACCGAAATAACGCATGTAAAAGAGAAAGAATATTTTGTGGATGAACAACGCAGCGGACCCTATTCCATGTGGCACCACGAACATAAAATTGAGCCCATTGAGGGCGGTGTTTTAATGACCGATATCGTTTCCTATAAACCACCGCTGGGAATTTTGGGCTCCATTGCCAATAGTATTCTTATTAAAAAACAGCTAAACGAAATATTTGATTTCAGGGAGAAAGTGCTTATTGAAGTATTTGGAAAAATGGAGTGATAAAATATTTCTAATGCTATTACAATATATTCATACAAAGGATATTACTGTTAAGTGACTCGGCTAATAATTGCGCATTAATTATATATATTCCCAAAACTGACGAATATCCTCCTTTCTCATCATCAAAAATCTTTATCTTTATACTAAATCCAAAATTATCTTGCTATGCCAAAAATCAGCCGTATCGATGCATTAAATTATCATCAGAAAGATCGTCCCGGAAAAATTGAAGTTGTACCGACAAAGCCGCACAACACCCAGTACGATTTATCGCTTGCTTACACTCCGGGAGTAGCACAGCCGTGTATAGAAATTGAAAAAAACAAGGAAGACGTTTACAAGTATACTGCAAAAGGAAACCTGGTTGCAGTTATTTCCAACGGAACAGCCGTTCTGGGACTTGGCGACATTGGTCCGGAGGCCGGAAAACCTGTAATGGAAGGTAAAGGGCTTTTGTTTAAAATATTTGCCGATGTGGATGTGTTCGACATTGAGATTGATGAAAAAGATCCGGGAAAATTGATCGGGCACGTAAAGGCCATTTCTCCTACTTTTGGCGGAATTAACCTGGAAGATATTAAAGCGCCCGAGTGTTTCGAAATCGAGGAAGCCCTTAAAAAAGAACTCGACATTCCTGTTTTTCATGATGATCAGCACGGAACTGCCATAATTTCGGCTGCCGGATTAATAAATGCCTTAAAACTAAATGGAAAATCCATTGAGGAAATTAAAGTTGTGGTATGCGGAGCCGGTGCCAGTGCAATTTCATGTACAAAGCTATATATCAGTATGGGCGTTAAAACCCAAAATGTTGTTATGTGCGACAGTAAAGGGGTTCTGAATGAATCGCGCACTGATTTGAATAAGTACAAACAGGAGTTTGTTACTAAAAAGAAACTGAATACGCTGGAAGAAGCCCTGGTTGGTGCCGATGTTTTTCTGGGGCTTTCAAAAGGGGGGCTCGTTTCAAAAAAAATGGTAAAATCGATGGCCGACAATCCCATTGTTTTTGCCATGGCCAATCCAAATCCTGAAATTTCTTACGATGAGGCTTTATCAGCGCGCAACGATATTATTATGGCAACCGGCAGAAGCGATTATCCGAACCAGATAAATAATGTATTGGGATTTCCGTTTATTTTCAGGGGAGCACTCGATGTGAGGGCAACGCATATAAATGAGGAGATGAAAATTGCTGCTGCCAAAGCGTTGGCCGGGCTGGCTAAAGAACCGGTTCCGGAAATGGTGGCCCGGGCCTACAACAAGCAGAACATTGTTTTCGGGAAAGAATACATCATTCCCAAGCCACTCGATCCGCGACTGATTACCACGGTTTCGACAGCCGTTGCCAAAGCTGCAATGGATACCGGCGTTGCACGTAAACCCATTAAAAACTGGACGGCCTATAAAAACGAACTCACCTCCAGAATGGGGATCAATAATAAACTGGTAATGACTATCCGCAATAAAGCCCGCCATGACCCGAAACGGGTGGTTTTTGCTGAAGGAAATAACTTCAGGGTATTGAAAGCCATTCAGTTTGTGGTAAACGAAGGTATTGCCAAACCCATTTTGCTTGGCGATGAGAAGAAGATAAAATCACTTATAGCAGAAAATCAGTTGCAACTGGAAAATGTTCCGGTTATTGATACTTACAATGGCGTTTCCGACGACCAGCGGCATAAATATGCCAAGTTGCTATATGAAAAACGCAAACGCAAAGGAATGACTTACGACGAGGCGGTGGAAAAAACATACAACCGTGATTATTTTGGTGCATTAATGGTGGAAAGCGGCGAGGCCGATGCTTTTATTTCGGGGTTTTCGCGAAAATACGCGGATACAATCCGGCCGGCACTTCAGGTGATTGGTGTAAAAGAAGAAGCCAATCACATTGCAGGAATGTATATCCTGAACACCAAACGGGGACCGATATTTTTGGCAGACACCACCGTGAACATGAATCCCTCTTCAAAAACGCTTTTCGATACCACTGTGTTGACAGCCAACGAAGTAAGACGGTTTAACATCGAGCCTAAAATCGCGTTGCTTTCTTATTCCAATTTTGGCGCTTTTAAAGGTTTGGGTAGTCCGGTCAGGGTAAAAGAGGCCGTGCAAATGTTGCATGAAAAATACCCCGATTTAATGGTGGATGGTGAAATGCAGGCCAATTATGCCCTGAACGGCGAGTTGCGTTACAAGCGTTACCCGTTTAACAAGCTGAAAGATCACGATGCCAATACATTGATTTTTCCAAACCTTAGTTCAGGAAACATTACCTATAAAGTATTGCAGACGCTGGGAACAGCAGAAGCAATTGGCCCGGTGCTGATGGGAATGAAAAAACCGGTACACATTCTTCAGCGCGACAGTTCAGTGCGCGAAATCATAAACATGGTAGCAATTGCTGTGGTAGATGCGCAGTCGGTTGCAGAGGAATAATAATGCTTTCAGGATAAATTTCAAAAAGGTGACAACCCTGTAAAAAATTGGTTGTCACCTTTTTTATTTTAGTGCGAATAACAGTGATTTAATTGCAATACCTTTTAATAATGTTGTAAGCCCCGTGAATTCCCAATTCTCCGGCGCGGCTCAAATCGAGTGCGCCGCCTTCAATATCGTTCAGAAAAATTTTTGTGAGCCCCCGGTTAAAATAAGCTTCAGCAAATTCCGGCTCCAGTTCAATGGCTGTATTCAAATCTTCGATGGCGCTTTTGTATTCTCCCATGCGCAGTTTAATGTAGGCCCGGTTGTAGTAACCAAAAAAGAATTTGGGATTAAGGTATAGCAGCGTCTGGTAATCGTCCAGAATTTTCTCGTATTCCGGTGATAAAAACATGTTTTCGCTCATTTCGTCAGAGCCTGAATCTTCAAGCGGAAGGGTAATTTCATCAGTGTCTGGTTGGGCCATTTCAATCTCTTCGAGCATTTTGTAACGGGTATTTCCCCTTGAGAAATAAGCGATGGCTTTTTCGCTGTCCAGTTCAATGGCGCGGTTTAAATCTTCGAGTGATGCATTGTAATTGCCGGTGAGGCTGTGAAAAATTCCGCGGTTCAGGAAGTTGTGACTGTTTTTATCAATTTCCATCCGGGCGTTGAAATAGAGCACAAAGTTTTCAAATACCTCTTTGTATTGCTTAAGGTGTTTATTTGTAATGGTAAGCAGCGGACTGTAATTGTTTCGTGCATTTAACCCGTCGATAGTCAAATCATAATACTGGAAGCGGTCGTAATCCACTGAATTTTTTTCAAAAGCCGAAACGATGAAAACCGGTTGAAGGTCGATGATTATATTCTGATTTTGAATACGGCCGTCATCCACTTCTTCCTCTTCCGAAGGCAAATTTCGGGTGTCCTCGATGATCAGGTTCGGTCTGCGGCGGCGGTTTCGCTGCTGTTCCTCTTTTTCTTCATCATCGTTGGTGTTATTATTGTCCTGCGCTGTTGCTCCCTGGTTTTTTTGCTGAGATGTATTCTGGCTGGCAGAACTTTGCCCCTGGCTTCCTGAACCGGAACCTTGTCCCTGCTGATTTTGTGCCAGTTGCTGTGCATCCAAACGCCGGCTTTCCAAATCAAATTTCGGATTTAACTGCGCAGCAATCTGGTAATCGTTTTCATAGCCGGGTCTGTCCAGAATTTCACGTGCCATTGCCCGGTTGAAATAGGCGCTCGCCATTTCCGGATTTAGTTTTAGCGCCATGTTGTAATCCATAATCGCACCGGGGTAATCCTCCAGTTTATGTTTTACAATTCCGCGGTTATTAAAAGCCAGCGCATTTTCCGGGTCAAGATTAATGCACTGATCGTAATCGCGCAGCGCCGAGGCATAATCTTCCATTTCAAATCGGGCCAGGCCGCGGTTCAGGTATGCGCCTGCAAAGTGGGGCCGGTTAATAATTACCTGGTTTAAATCACGAATGGCCCCTTCCACATCTCCTGTTACAATTTTTGCATTGCTCCGGTTCATCAAAGCATTTGTCGATTTTGGATTTATTTCCAGCGCTTTATTGTAATTTTCAATGGCATCCTCCACATTTTCCTGGGCCAGTTTGGCAATTCCCAGGTTGTTGTAGAGATTTTCATTTTCCGGGTCGAACTCCAGTCCGCGGTTGTAATCTTCAATGGCTTTATCGTATTCTTCCAGGTTGTGGAATGCCATTCCGCGGTTCATGTAAGCCTGCGGATAATAGGGTTTTATTTCTATTGCTTTGTTGTAATCGATAATCGCTCCGCGGAAGTCTTCCAACTGGTGTTTGGCAACACCCCTGTAAAAATACGCCTCCGGAAGATAAGGCTTGAATTTTATAACAATGTTGAAATACTCGATGGCACCGGTGTAATTTTCTATGGAAATCCGTGTGCGCCCAACCCGTATGTAATGGTTGATATTGAGCTGTGCTTCGGCCATAAAAACAGACGAAATCAGCAAAAGTATAACTAAGGTTTGTTTTTTCATTTTCTTTCCCTCAATCAGCAAAAATAATACTAAAAGGAAACAGACGAAGGATTCATTAATTTTATTTAACTTTTTCGCTTAATTTTTCACGCAATTTTTAATGTTTCTAAATCGTAAAGCTTTTGTTAAGAA
>CAYUBV010000078.1:0-5860 GCA_964443035.1 uncultured Tangfeifania sp. | reverse complement strand
CAGGCACCGATAAAAAGAAAAAAGAAGGTTATGTTTTCGAAGATGTTTTGGTACATCCTACCCTGCCTGTGCAGGATCAAAACCGTTCAGGAACGTGCTGGTCATTTTCAGGCTTGTCATTTCTCGAATCGGAAATGATTAGATTGGGAAAACCGGAAGTGAATCTTTCAGAAATGTTTGTGGTTTGGCACACCTATTCCGAAAAAGCCAAAAAGCATATCAGGGTACACGGAAACCTTAATTTTGCTGCCGGCGGAGCTTTTCACGATGTAACAAATATGATCAGAGAGTATGGTATTGTTCCCGAGTCGGTTTACGACGGCCTGAAATACGGCGAAGAACAACACGTTCACGGAGAAATGGATCGCGTACTGCGTGATTTTGTCGATGCAGTGGTTGAAAACAAAAACCGTAAAATCAGTACAGCATGGCACGAAGCCTTTACCTCAACACTCGATTCATACCTCGGAGAATTGCCCCGGACTTTTGAATATGGCGGAGAACAGTTTACTCCGCATAGTTTTGCCGACAATTATGTAGGCCTCGATATGGACGATTACGTTGAAATTTCCTCGTATACTCATCATCCTTTCTATTCAAAATTTATTCTTGAAGTACCCGATAACTGGTCCTGGGATGAAGTTTACAATGTACCGGTAAACGAACTCGAAGAAATTATAGACTATTCGCTCACCAATGGTTTTACAATTGCCTGGGCCGCCGATGTAAGTGAAAAAGGATTTAAATCGAGCAACAAAGGCGTGGCTGTTTTACCGGTTGCACCTGAAATTGAAATGACCGATGCCGAAATTACACGGTGGGAGGAGTTGCCCGAAAGGGAAAAGGAACAGGAATTATACAAACTGGAACAACCGGTGCCTGAACTGGAAGTTACCCAGGAAATGCGCCAGGTTGCATTTGATAATTATCAAACTACCGATGATCACGGGATGCATATTATTGGAATTGCAAAAGACCAGGAAGGCAACCCTTTTTATAAAGTGAAAAATTCATGGGGCGATTACAATAAATACGATGGTTATTTTTATGCGTCCAAACCTTATGTGAATTTTAAAACCATGTGTATTATGGTTCACAAAGATGCCATTCCGCAACATATCAGGGAAAAACTGGAACTATAATAAAGTCCAAAAGCCCTTCAGATTTTTCTGAAGGGTTTTTTTATCTTTGGATGTTCTATTAATCCGGATTCCATGAAATTCAGTTCCCTTTTATTTTTATTCTTGTTCGTTCTGCTTCCTTTTATTCCGAAAGCACAAAATGCTGACGACTCGATGGAATGGTGGAATGAATTGCACGGCTGGGAACCCGGCGACCCGGGCTGGCGAAACTGGATGAAAATTACTCCCGGTTACCTCGGTCCCAATGCTTTGCCGGTACCGGAGGTAAAAAAAGGGTTTATTGAAGATTCAACCGAAATTGAAATTACATTCTCAAATCATTTTCATTCCGGCGACCCGACACAGGATATTTCCGGAAAACTTTTTATTCCGTTTGCAAATAACAAAGTTGCCATCGAAATGTATGGCGTTATTCTGGAACGTTATGCCTTTTCTGAAAAAATAAGAAATGAACGCATTGCCCGCGACAGAGACGGGAAAGGACTGGCAGTTGGCGATTTTTATTTCAGTACCCTGATTCAGATTTCAGAAGACCGTAACTTTCCCAATACATTGCTCCGCGTTGCTCTGAAAACAGCTTCGGGAAATCAACTGGAAGCAGCCCGCTACAGCGATAGTCCCGGCTATTTTTTCGATTTGAGTTTTTCTGAAAACCTGGGTGAAATTCAAACAGGTCTTTTCCGTCCGTTTGGGGCAATCGGTTTTTATAGCTGGCAAACCAACGACGAGCTGAACCTGCAGAACGATGCGCTGATGTATGCATTGGGGACTGATTTTGAGAATCAAAATTGGTTGCTTTCTGCATCGTGGTCAGGCTATTCGGGTTATAAAAACCGCCGCGACCGGCCCATGCAGTTAAATTTTGATTTACGTAAGGAGTTCAAAAATAAAGCCGTGAAAATCCGGTATCAGCACAGTTTGCGCAGTTGGGGGTACAAAACTTTGCGAATTTCACTAATTTGGAAAATGAAACCTGCCGGTTAACTCTTCCTTTTTTGAAATGTAAATGGTTACATTTGCGGAATATTTTAAAAAAGGTTTCCTGAAAATCTGAAAGAAAAACAAAATGAAGAAATTGTCGCTGGTAATTTGCGTCTACAATGAAGAGCCAAACATCAAACCGCTTTCCGAACAAATAAGAACTGCCCTTGAAGAAATTGATTTCGAAGCCATTTTTGTGGATGATGGTTCTACTGATAAAACCCGTTCTGAAATAAGAAAAATAAACGATGAACGATTTATTTTGGTCGAGTTAAAGAAAAATTACGGTCAAAGTTCCGCCCTGCAGGCCGGAATCGATCAGTCCGATGCCGAATACGTGGCTTTAATCGACGGAGATTTGCAAAACGACCCGGCAGATATTCCCCGGATGTTGAAAATGATGGAGGAAGATGACTGGGACATGGTGGCCGGTGTGCGTGCCAACCGGAAAGACGGCATGTTTCTGCGGAAAGTCCCTTCAAAAATTGCCAATTACATGATCCGGAAATCCACCGGAACACAAATGAAAGATTTGGGCTGCACCCTCAAAATATTTACGCGCGAAACCATTAAAAGCATTCATATTTACGGAGAACTTCACCGGTTTATACCGGTTTTAATTACCCAGGAAGGAGCCACCCGAATTACACAGGTGGATGTCAATCACCGGCCCCGCAAGTTCGGAACTTCAAAATATACCCTAAGCAGAACATCGCGTGTTTTGAGCGACCTGATTTTGATGCTTTTCTTTAAAAGTTACGTGCAACGCCCCATGCATCTTTTTGGTGCTCTCGGGTTTATCACTTTCGGAGTCGGAATTCTCATCAATCTTTACATGCTGGTGCTTAAAATTTTGGGCAACGAAATCTGGGGAAAGCCACTTCTTTTACTTGGAATACTTTTAGTGATGGGTGGAATTCAGTTTATTACCATTGGGATTATTGCTGAACTTCAGATGCGTACATATTTCGAATCGCAGCGAAAAAAGCCTTACCGAATAAAAAAAGTAATCCATACAAACATGGATTAAACGTTTGATTTTAAATTTCGTCTAACATTTATGGTACAATAATTGTATTTTTATATTGTGTAAAAATCAACTAACAGGAGGAGAGAGAATTATGAATAGTAAAATAAATATTTTTTTAGCTGCAATGTTTGCAGTTTTGCTGACATCTTTTGCCGGCGCGCAGGAACGGACAATACAGGGTGTTGTAACCACGTTCGACAGTATCCCGCTGATTGATGCCGAAGTGCAGAACAGAAGTACCAAACAAACGGTACTCACTGATACGTTGGGAAGATTTCTTATGCCGGCTGATGAAGGCGACAAAATAAGAATCAAGGCACAGGGCTTTTTCAACGAAAAAGCAAAAGTTGAAGAAAAAACCAGGTATATGGCGGTTAACCTGAAATTGAAACCGGGAGAAAAAAATGTTGAATACGCAATTGGTTACAGCAAAGTTTCAGACCGTGATAAATTAAATGCACTGGCGCAGATTAACAAAGATGATATTGATTTTAGCCAGTACACCAATGTTTATGAATTGATTAAAGGCCGTTTTGCGGGAGTTCAGGTTTCCAACGGCGAAATCATTATCCGGGGAGTTAATTCCATTAACAGCAGCAGCGCTGCATTAATCGTTGTTGATGGTGTGCCTGTTGATGGCAGTATGCTGAGTTCTATATCTCCGATACAGGTACAAAGTGTTAATGTGATAAAAGACGGCAGTTCTGCAATTTATGGTTCGCGGGGTGCCAACGGAGTAGTGCTTATTGAAACCCGCAGGGGAGGAGATGATTAATATTTCCGGCTATAAATTCTAACAGAATTATTCAAATGGTTCAAAAGCTTTAATGTTTTTGAACCATTTGTTTTTTCAGGAAGATATTTCCTTATGACAGCTTTTTAACAAAAATTAATTTCTATTTTAAGGGCGCAAATTTAAAATCCTGTCTGAAATGACCAAAGATTATTTTTTTATTCTGTCTTTTTTTCTCTTATTCTTCCAGAGTTGTAACGATGTTTCGCCGGAATCAGACCAGAATTTGGAACTGTGGTACAATACACCGGCAAATGAGTGGGTGGAGGCACTGCCCGTTGGAAATGGCAGATTGGGAGCTATGGTATTCGGAGGTATCGAAAGGGAGCGGATTCAGTTAAATGAAGAATCGGTTTGGACAGGTGGCCCAATCGACCGGGCAAACCCGGAGGCACTTGAGTACCTCGACGATGTCAGGCAACTTCTTTTCGAGGGGAAATATGCTGCCGGTGATCAGCTCGCACAGCAAAAAATAATGGGCACCCGAATCGATGGCGGAAAACATACCTATCAAACGTTGGGTGATCTTTTCCTGGAATTTGAAGGGATAGGAGAAGTTAAAAATTACAGGCGCTCACTTAATCTGGAAACAGCCGTTTCGAAAACCGAATTTGAATCGGATGGCGTAAAATATACCCGCGAAATTTTTGCTTCCGCACCCGATGAAGTTATCGTACTAAAGCTTTCAGCATCGGAAAAAGAAAAACTGAATTTTACTTTACGGATGGAAAGACCGGGTGAGGCTGAAAATGTATCAGTGGGGGAGAACCGGATTTTAATGACCGGTTTTGCTGAACATGAAAACCGCGGAACTCATTTTGCTTCGGTTGCAGCAGTCGATGCAAAAAGCGGAACTGTTCAATCCTTAGAAAATGCTTTGGTTATTGAAAATGCCGGTGAAGTTATTATCCGAATTTCAGGCCGCACCGATTATTGGGGAGAAGATGAAATTAAAGTTTCTGCAAATGATATAAAAAATACCGGTGAAACTTCATTTGATGCTTTAAAATCGAATCATATCGAAGAGTATCAGAGTTATTTCAATCGTGTTGAGTTGAAATTAAATGAACCTGACACCCTGGATTTACCAACAAATATTCGGTTGGAACGCATTAAGGACGGCGAAACCGATACGCATCTCACTGAGCTTTATTTTCAGTTTGGAAGGTATTTGCTGCTCAGTTCTTCGCGTCCGGGAGATTTGCCTGCCAACCTGCAGGGAATCTGGGAACCCACTTTAACTCCGCCATGGAATGCCGACTACCACATCAATATTAATATCCAGATGAATTACTGGCCGGCACTAATTACCAACCTGCAGGAATGCCAGCAACCCTTTTTCGATTTTGTGGATGATTTACGTGAGCGCGGCCGGATTACCGCGGAAGAAACTTACGGATGCCGTGGATTTGTGGCACACCACACAACCGATTTGTGGAAATTTACCGAGCCCATTGGAATGACCGGTTACGGAATGTGGCCCATGGGAGCAGCCTGGTGTTCCGATCATTTTTGGGAACATTATGAATATACCGGCGATGAAGAATTTTTGCGCGAAACAGCTTATCCTGTTTTGAAAGAAGCCGCCCTGTTTTTTGTTGATTTTCTGGTGGAGAATCCTGAATCCGGTCTGCTGGTATCCGGGCCAAGCATGTCGCCCGAAAATAAATTTATTGCACCCAACGGCGAAACCGCTGCGGTTTGCATGGGGCCCGCCATGGATCATCAGATTATCAGGGAGCTTTTCAATAATTGCATTCAGTCATCACAAATTTTGGGTATTGACGGAGAGTTTGCCGACACATTAAAAACAATGCTTGCCAGACTCACTCCGTCTCAAATCGGTTCCGACGGGCGGATTCTGGAGTGGTCGGAAGAGTTGCCGGAAGCCGAGCCGGGTCACCGGCACATTTC
>CAYUBV010000077.1:0-11097 GCA_964443035.1 uncultured Tangfeifania sp. | reverse complement strand
ACAGCGATGCAGGGTTGAGCCTGATTGTTGGAAGCGAAGGCGGAAAGTTGTTTAACTACTCGCTGAATTAGTATTTCAGCCCTACATTTTCAAAATCATATCAACCAAACTGTCATCATGCTCCAGCCCCATTTTTTTGCGCAACCGGTAGCGGTGGTTTTCCACTCCGCGCACCGAGATGCCCATGAGCGGGGCAATTTCTTTTGAGGTGAGGTTCATCCTTAAAAATGCGCACAACCTTAAATCTTTCGAAGTCAATTCAGGATATTGTTCCTTTATTTTCTGAAGGAACTGTTCATGGGCCCTTTCAAAATTTATTTCGAAAAGGTGCCAGTCCTCTTGGCTCGAAATATTTTCATCTATTTTCCGAAGAAGATGGTAATAATATTTATCAGGGTAACGCGTGCCAAGCTGATTTTTTTGGTTGGAAAGAGTATCCTTCAATTTTAGCAGAAACTCATTCTTTTTAATAATGCTCATGGTTGAGTTGGCCAACTCTTTGCTTTTGTGTTTTATTTCATTGCGCAGTTTTTCATTTCTTACTTTAATAAGTTCTTGTTCCCTTAGCTCGAGCTGGCGCCGCTCTTTTTTCCGGGTTCTCCTAATGCCCCAAAATTGCAGTCCTATTATAATTGAAACAAAAATCAGTATATAACCTGATTGCGCATAATTTGAAAGATACCAGGGAGGCAGTACTTCAATTTTTAAATGATCAACTCCACTTTCGTTTCCCCAGGGATCGATGGCTTTTACTATCAGTTCATATTCCCCTTCCGGGAGCCGGTCAAAATTAAAAACAGGTTTATCTTTTTTGTCTGACCACTCAGGATTTAACCCAGCCATTTGCGACTGGAATTTAATGGGAGCGTGTGTATAATGAGGGAAAGAATAGTGAATTGCAATATTATTATACCTGTATTTAATTTGAAGCAAATCATTTTCAAAAGTGTATTCTCCATGGTTGCCCTGATTGTCAGTTAAGTTTATTTTTCGAAGTTTTGGGGCAAAACGATGGATCATGGGATTGATATTCGCTTCTTCTGTATTGATATATGCAATGCCATTTTCCATGCAAAGTATACTTTCTGTAGAGCTTACAGGATAAATATTTTCATACACATCGATTATTTCGTTCGAGGAAAATAACTCTTTCGGAATGGTTTTTAACAATTTAACTTCATCATTAAAAATTGAAAACAATCCTATTTTTTCTTTTGAAATAAACCAGTAATGGGAATGAGGGCCTTTTATAATTCTGTGTGCCTTGGAAAATTCTCCGAGCTGCTGATTTAGTTTTTCAAAAGGAATGATTGTGTCATTTAAATCATCGTAAGTATAAATAAGTTTTTCGGTGGTGAAAACAATCCTGTTTTCAATTTTAAAAACATGCAGCGAGTGGTCTTTGCCAAACACCGAATTCTCGCCATAGTATTTCGATTCAATCACGCTGTCGCGCGCAGTATTTAGCTGAAGTTTATAAATGCCGCGTCGCATGTGGCTGGCCCAAAGATTGCCGGTATGGTCAAATTCAATGTAGCGTATTAAATCTAAAAAACCTTTTATCGTTTCCTTTTGTTTGAAAACTCCCCCGGTATTTTCAAGAACTACCAGGTTTGAATATGTGGCTTCAATAAAAATTTCTTCAGGGTGAAACGGATCGCGCCGGATTGAAAATCCTCCCGGTTGATTTGATATTACTTGTGCTTTGCCGTTTTTTATGCCAATTACGCCTTCGTTGAAGCCTACTATCAATGTTCCATCAATTACATCGCAGTGCCAAACCTGCCCCTGTGCTTCGTTAATCAGTGTGTAGTTGCTGTTTTCTTCTTCTAATTGCTTATAATAAAGCCCCCGGTTGGTACCGAGGTAAATTTTATTTTCAAAAATGGCTGCATCGTAAATACTTCCAATACCGGGGATATTTTCTATTTTAATTCCCCGGGAACTTTGGGACGAAATAAAGTCGATGCCGCTGTTGAGAGCCAGCCAGGTATTGCCGAATATGTCAGAATCGATACCCAGAATAGTATTGTTCTGAAGACCGTTTGATGTCTGATATGAAGCAATAAGATGATTGTTCTCATCGAAAACAACAATTCCGTTTGCAATAGTTCCCAAAATAAGTTGTCCTTTTTTATTGGTGTGCGCGCGGTTTAAATCATTTTTTATAAAATAATCTGTCCACCCGGCATTCCACTCCTGAAGCGAATTGCCGTTCCATTCAAAAATTCCATTTGAAGCTGTTCCAATCAGTAACCCGTTATTTTTATAAGGAATAATGAAACGCAAAATAGCATTGTGCAAACGCGGGTCAGTGATGTATGGCATTAATTTTTCATCTTTTATGCTGTAAATCCCACGCTCTCTTATGCCAACCAAAACTTTGTTGTGACAACGGTTCATGGTAGAGGCGAAACCAGGCAATTCAAGTTGGGTAACCGAATTGTTCTGATACATGAGAATTGTGCCAAATGAGTGAAAAAAGACTGTATCACCGTGCAGTGCAATGTTCCAAAACTCTTCATTGCTTGAAAAGTATCTTTCGGCAAGTTTGTTAAGCGAAAAGTAGGTGAGATTATTCCACCTGTCACGTTTCCAGTAACCCAACTCCCGGTATCCGCCCGTAAATATTAAACTGTCAGAGGCCACAAGCACTGAACGCAAAATGGTTTCATTCGGTAGTTTGTGCAATGTCCAGCTAACACCATCAAATTCAAGCAATCCCTCGTGATTGGCAAAATATACAAATCCGTTTGGAGCGGCATCAACCGACCAGTTTTGATTGCCTGCACTGTAATTCTTTTTGTTAAAATTTTTTACAGGAAAAATATCGGTATCAGCCCAAAGCAGATTGTTTTGAAAAATTGAAACAATGAAAATATAATATATCAGGTATTTACTGTAATTCATTATTCAAAATGCTAATCGTTCATTTATTTAAATTTTTGTTGTTTCGTTTTAGTTATAAAATTATCAAAAAAATACCATTTTTTTATAATTCCTTCATTGATTATGATTTTTATCTGTTATCTCAATTACAAAAAAATAAAAAATATAGTTTCTTAAATTGCTGATTATTAATTTATTTGAAAATAAAAATTAAAAAAAGTGAGTTTTTAATGAGGTGGAAAATAAAGGTCATCATACCGGGTGAATCAGTGGTGTAGTAAATTATTTCATGGGAGAACCTAAGACTGTTAATTTTGGTTAATACTGATATTAAAAAATTTAGACGCATGAAAAAATTATCAATACTTTTAATTCTTTTTTTATCGGTTACCATATTATATGCACAACAGCAAATTGTTGTTACGGGCAAGGTAACTGATGAAACCGACCTGGGATTACCGGGAGTTACAATTCTCGAGAAAGGAACACAAAACGGAACTGTTACCGATGGGCAGGGGAATTACAGCATCACTGTACCTTCGCAGGCTACGCTGGTTTTCAGTTTTGTAGGATTTACCGCTCGTGAAATTCCGGTTGACGGAAGGACTTCTATCAACGTTCAGTTGCAGGAAGACGTGATTGGCCTCGAAGAGGTAGTGGTTGTGGGGTATGGTGAGATTATGGTAAAAGACCTTACTTCATCTATTTCTACAGTTGATGCTGTGGAGATTGCCCGATCACCTTCATCCGATGCCATGCAGAGCCTCCAGGGAAAAGTGGCCGGAATGCAGGTGGTAAGCTCCGGTGTGCCGGGCGGTTCGCCAACCATCCGGATCAGGGGCATTGGCTCTTATCCCGGAATTGGCGATTCCGATCCGCTGTACATTGTCGACGGAATGTTCGTAGATGGCATTGGCTTTTTGAACCCCACCGACATTGAATCCATTTCAGTACTGAAAGACGCCTCGGCAGCAGCTATCTATGGAGTGGAGGCAGCCAATGGCGTTATCATTATTGAAACCAAATCCGGGAAAAAGAACCAGTCGGCTCAAATAACCTACGACGGTTATTACGGTGTTCAGGTTGCCCAGAATATGGTGAAAATGTCGAATTCGGAACAGTTTGCTGCAATGGCCAGGGAATCGGGTTCCGATCCTGATGTTTCTTACATTCGGAATGCCATGCAACGCTACGGAAGAAGCCGCATTAACCCCAATGTACCCGATGTAAACACCGACTGGTACAACGAGATATTGAGAATGGGCAACAAGCAAAATCACAGTATTAATGTTGCCGGCGGCGGCAAAAGAGCTGGTTATTCCATCGGTGCGAACTATTTTTCAGAAGAAGGTATTCTGGATATGAAAAATGAATACGAACGGTTCAACCTTCGTGCAAAGATTGATTACGAAGCTACCGACTGGATGTCGATAGGTGGAAATGTGTTATTCAGCAATGCTTTAAGGTATTCGCCCGATAATACCGCCTGGAGCCGGGCTTACTGGGCGGTGCCTGTAATGCCGGTTCACGACCCGTTGAATACGAATGCCTGGCCCGTAAATTACAGCGATGCGCAGCAGCTTGGTTACCGGGGTACTCAAAACCCGTTTACCAGCATGGATTTTAGCAACGACCGTTCAAAGGAAAGAAGAACTCTTGCAAATTTCTTTGTGGAATTGCATGTTATTCCTGAAAAACTAACATTTAAAACTTCCTATAATTCAAGTAATGAAAATAACATTATCCGAAATGTAAGATTGCCTTATTTTATTACAGACGATTATAAAAGACAGGAATCGGATGCATCCGTCACGCAAGCCAGAAGTACCTGGTTCAAACAAATATGGAACAATGTTTTAACCTATAGTGATAGTTTTGACGGGCACAATTTAACTGTAATGGCAGGAAGCGAATACCGGGATGATGCTTTCGATTACCTGACGGCAACCGGCCTCGATTTTCCTTATGAATTTGAAGAATCATGGTACATCAGCCAGGCCGACCAGGCTACAATTCCAATTGATCGGGTGGGTGACGGAGCTTCCCGGTATTATGGAATGTCGTACTTCGGACGGGTATCCTACAATTATTTGAACCGTTACCTGTTATACGGAACTTACCGTGCCGACGGAACTTCCAGGTACCAGGAAACCTGGGGCTATTTCCCAACGGTTGGCGTCGGCTGGGTTGTTTCGGAAGAAGATTTTATGGAGGATAACCGTTTTGTCGATTATCTTAAATTACGTGCCAGTTGGGGAGAACTCGGAAATAACAGCGTTCCACCCAGCGACGGGGCACGTACTACCTCGGTGGTCACTGTGGCGCTGGACGATCAGCTCGTATCCGGAACACAAACCAGCAGTAGTTTCTCTTTTCTGCAATGGGAGGTTACGGAAGAGTTAAACTTTGGCCTGACTGCTAATTTATTCGACAGCAGGTTATCGGTTGAAGCAGATTATTATACACGCGACACAAAAAATGCGGTAATTCCGATTCAGGTACCTCTGGTAGGCCAAACCGTGCGACGCAGTCTGGGAGTTATCCGTAATTCGGGTTTCGAACTTGTTATGGACTGGTCGAACAAAGTATCCAACGACTTTAGCTACAATATCGGATTCAATATTTCAACCTTGAAAAATGAAGTGCTCGATCTTTTTGGTCAGGAGCATATTGATGGAGGACAGGCAGAATTCAGGCAGCGTACAATGATTGGAGAACCGTTGCTGGCCTTTTTCGGTTGGGAAACCGACAGAATTTACCATTCGTGGGACGAAGTAAACAACGATCCGATTGCAGTGGAAAATAATCTTGAACCGGGTGATTTCAGATATGTGGATCAACAGGCCGAAGGTGAAGAAGGACACGGAGTTATCGATGGCGATGACCGCGTAATACTCGGTTCATACCTGCCCGATTTAACTTACGGTGCAAATCTGGGAATTAGCTACAAAAACCTGGAATTTTCAGCAAGCGTTTTCGGTCAGTCGGGTAATAAAATCCTCAACCGCAGGAGAGGCGAGATTATCTGGACACCCGACCTGAATATGGATGCCGACCTGTCGACCAACCGTACCCAAATTGAATTGGATGACAACAATAATGTAGTTAGTGTTATAGATCCCGGCAAGTATCCTTCATCCAAAGGGTTACGAAAGGGATGGAACCAGCGGATGAGCGATTACCTGGTAGAAGACGGTTCATTTTTCAGAATTCAAAATGTGCAGCTCGCCTACAATGTAATTGGAGAAAATACTTTTGGAATGGGAATGCCTGATTTTAAAGTGACATTTACCGCAGAGCGTCCGCTCACCATTTTTAGTTATAACGGATTTAATCCTGAAGTTTCCAATGGAATCGACAGGCAAACCTACCCCATACCGGCGGTTTATACAGTTGGACTAAATATAAAATTTTAATCAAAAAAAGACATGACGATGAAAACGATAATAAATAGTTTAAAAATCACAATTGTAGTCTTTGCCCTGGTTTTGGTCTCTTCCTGCGAAAGTGTTCTGGATGAACCGCCATTAAATACATCTTTTACAGAAGATGTGGACTACACGAATTCAGGCAATATGATACTGCCGGTTATTGGCGCTTACGAGGCGTTTTATTCCCGGGGTTGGGAAGAATTCCCCCTGATTTCAGTTCGCGGAGATGATGTTAATCCCGGCGGATTGGGCGATCAGCAGGACTTTGCCGAAACAGATAAATTCAATTACAACAAAGATTTCTGGATGTACAATTCGGTATGGCAAAATCAATATCGCGATATTTTTACATTCCATTCTGCCATGGAAGAAGTTGAAAAGTATAAAGAATTCGCAGGTGATAAAGCGCTTGCCGATCAGTACATTGCTGAAGCAAAAGTACTCCGGGGATTCTTAATGTTACAGTTGTCGCGCGTTTTTGGCGATATTTTTATACCAACGAATTCAGAGCCAACCGATCTTCTGGTTGCTGATGTAGCTCCAAAGAACGAAGTAATGCAGCACATTTCGGATCAAATGGATGAAGCGATTCCAGATCTTCCGGATTTGCATCCGAACGAACGAACCGATATACCCGGAGGGGTAACCCGGTACACTGCTCTTGCAATTAAAGCGCTGGCTAACCAGGAAATGGAAAATTACCAGGCTGTTGCCGATGCTGCAGCAGAAATAATTAATTCAGGCCGGTACACCCTTGATGTTGATTTTTATAATCTTTTTAAAATTCCCGGGAAATTAAGCGACGAGAATATACTTGAATTACAGTATTCAGACTTCGGACAGGGTTCGGGTAACCGAAAAGGTTATTTGTTTGCATTCTTCGGACCACAGGGTGCATTTTACGAACCTAAAGTTGAAGGCGCCAGCGGTGGCTGGGGTTTTTATGAGCCCAGTTTAAAGTGGATAAAATTTATGCTGGACCGTGGTGAAGAGGACCGCTTACAAACCAGCGTTTTGTTTACGCCCCGTGGTATAGCCGAAATTCAGTCTGATCCAAACTATTCAGATTTGCCCGACTGGATCTCAAATGAAACTCCTTCGGGTGATGTGGTAAATGATTATCCGCGGGCAATGTTTGCAAGCGGCAAACACTACCTGCCATCCGATCAGTTGATTCCCGGCAGGAATGCATACGGCTCAAACAATAATTTCCGCGTTATCAGGTATGCAGAAATTCTTCTGATGTATGCTGAAGCGCTCACACATGGAGCATCCGGTTCGGATATGACGGCAGATGAAGCAGTAAACATGGTAAGAGAAAGGGCCGGATTGGATCCGTTAACCGGTGTTACGCTTGACCAGGTTGTGGATGAAAAATTTGCCGAACTGGCCATGGAATGGGGAATACGGTATTACGACCTGATTCGCCTGGACAGAACAGGTGAGTTAAATTACGGTGGCAGGAATTTTTCACAGGACAAAACATTTTTGCCGTACCCGCAAAACCAGGTTGATATTTTACCGGGTCTGTCGAATTAATTATTAACAATAAGTTCAAATTAAAAGGAATTAAAATGAAACGATTTCAAAATATATTAATAACAGGGCTGTTAGCTGTTTTTGCTTTTGCCTGTAAAGACGGATATATCGATGAAATATCGAGAGTTGAACCCGGACCGGATGAATCTGCTCCGCAAATTGAATTAAAATATCCGACCGAAGGAACACAGATTCAGCTTCCCGAAGCTGTTTCCACAATAAATATCCGGTTTGAAGTGACCGACGATATCGAAATTGATGAAGTTGAAGTACTTTATGACGGAACCAGCATTGCAACTTATACTGATTTTAAAGATTACCGAAGGTTGGTAGTCGACACTTTAGTTTACGACAATGTAACCGATGGCATGCATACTGTGACCATTCAGGCTAC
Source organism: uncultured Tangfeifania sp. (assembly GCA_964443035.1). Taxonomy (GTDB): domain Bacteria; phylum Bacteroidota; class Bacteroidia; order Bacteroidales; family Prolixibacteraceae; genus Tangfeifania. Next base: position 2,844 of record CAYUBV010000077.1, on the reverse strand, counting down.
CGACTTCGATAATAAAACCACTACGGTGGAAGTGGACTTTGAAAAAGTTCCTCCCTACATTCCAAAATACGAGGGTGAAGTGTTATACATGCCTTTCGACGGAGATTTCATGGACATGATATCTTTTGAAACCGCCACTGTTGTTGGCGATCCCGGATTTTCAGATGAAAGTGTGCAGGGATTAAATTCGTATGCCGGGGCACCTGAATCATATCTTACTTTTCCGGCCGAACGTTTTCAGAATCCGGAGTTTACCGCGGTGTTCTGGATGAAAGTGAATCCAACTCCTGACCGGGCAGGTATTTTGGTTATGGGGCCGCCCGATCCGGAAAATCCTGATTCACCTAATAATAGATCAAGCGGTTTTCGTTTCTTCCGTGAAAATGCCGGAGGAGAGCAACGCTTTAAATTAAATGCCGGAAACGGAACGGCTGACTCTTGGTTCGATGGTGGCGATGCCGCTGATGTTGATCCATCAGTCGATAAATGGTATCATTTTGCATTCACTATTTCCAATTCTGAAGCAGTAGTTTATATTGATGGTGAAGTGGTCAGCCAGGGAGCATTCGATGGCATCGACTGGGCCGGATGCGACATCCTCTCCATTATGTCGGGTGCACCGCGCTGGACTGGATGGGATCACTTTTCAGATGAAAGTTTGATGGATGAATTGCGCATTTTCGATCGCGCGTTAAACCAGGAAGAAATTCAAAATATAATTTCTGATGAATCGGATCAGGAATTCTTGTACAGTGGTATGATGTTTTATATGCCGTTTGAAGACAATTATGTTGATGTTGTTACTCAAACGGAGGCTACCGTTGTTGGCGATCCTGATTTTACCGACGGAATGGTTGGAAGGGCATATTCCGGTAATGCCGAATCTTATTTAACTTTTCCTGCCGGTAATCTGCAAACCGACCAGTTCAGTGCCTCATTCTGGATGAAGGTTAATCCGGAACCCGACAGGGCCGGTATTCTGGTAATGGGACCGCCGGATGAAGAAAATCAGGATGCACAAAATAACCGAACCGGAGGGTTCCGGTTTTTCCGCGAACAGGCAGACGATGAACAACGGTTTAAATTAAATGCCGGAGACGGAAATGCCGATTCATGGTTCGACGGCGGAGAGGATGCAGATGTTGATCCGACTACAGATACCTGGCATCATTTTGCATTTACAATTTCAGATACAGAAGCAGTTGTATACATTGATGGAGAAGTGGTTAAGCAAGGCGATTTTGATGGTATCGACTGGACCGGTTGCGATATCCTGTCAATAATGTCAGGTGCGCCGCGGTTCACTGGCTGGGATCACTTATCGGATGAAAGCTTGATGGATGAATTGCGATTATTCAATAGAGTACTTACACAGGAAGATGTTCAAAATATCAGGTTGGCAGATATGTAAAATACTTATTCCATCTGGGGTAAGTCATTTTTAGCTTAGTTAGGCTAAAGACTGCCCGGAATTCCGGGCAGTCTTTTTAATTCATCCAAAGCTGGAGTATTCAAATTTACTTTACAAAACAACATTATGAGGTACATGTTATATTTCTTCCTTTTGGTTTTGGTGGGAGCAGCCTGCACAAATACCGGCAGGGACAAATCAAAAAATAACGGTGAAAAAGAAAAAAGTGTCGTTTTAACAGACGATCAACTTCTCGATTCCATACAGTATTATACTTTTCAGTATTTCTGGGATGGCGCCGAACCCAACTCCGGACTGGCGCGTGAGCGGTATCATGTCGACGGTATTTATCCACAGGACGACAAACACATTGTTACAACCGGCGGCGGCGGATTTGGATTAAGGGCAATTTTGGTTGGAATCGAGAGGGATTTTATTACGCGGGAAGAAGGTTTTGAGCGTCTTCAGAAAGTTGTGGATTTCCTGGAAAAAGCCGATCGCTTTCACGGAGTATGGCCACACTGGCTGAACGGCGAAACCGGAGAAGTGAAACCTTTCTCACAGTATGATGACGGAGGCGATATTGTGGAAACAGCTTTCCTGGTTCAGGGACTACTCACCGTAAAACAGTTTTTTATCGATGGAAACGAAGAAGAGCAGCAGCTTGCACAAAAAATCGATAAACTCTGGCGCGAAGTGGAGTGGAGCTGGCACCAGAAAGGCGGCGAAAATGTGTTGTACTGGCACTGGTCGCCTAACCACGGCTGGAAGAAGGGTCACCAGATTAAAGGATACAACGAATGCCTGATTGCCTACGTTTTGGGTGCATCTTCCCCCACTTATCGCATGGAACCCGAAGCATACCATGAAGGATGGGCGCGTAATGGCGAGATGAAAACCACCAAGACAACTTATGGTTATACATTAACGGTAGAACACCAGGTTGATCCTGAAAAAGGCGGTCCGCTTTTCTGGGCCCATTATTCCTACCTCGGTCTCGATCCACGAAATCTGTCCGACCGTTACGGAAATTACTGGGACAACAATATGGCACACACCATGATTAACCGGCAGCATTGCATCGGGAATCCGCACGATTATGAAGGATATGGGGAGGATACCTGGGGGTTGACTTCAAGCTATACCGTAAAGGGCGCTCCGCAGTATTTCAGGGGGCAAACCGACGAAAAGCCGGAGGGCAATTCACTGGAAAATGGGTATGCCGGTCATCGCCCGTCGTTCGATTTGGGTGTGATTTCCCCAACAGCAGCACTCTCCTCTATGGCTTACGCAACGGAAGAAGTGATGAAAGTGGCGCGCCATTTTTACGAAGATTTGGGTGATAAACTGATGGGGACCTATGGATTCTACGACGCCTTTAGCGAGGAATACGACTGGTGGCCGAAAAAGTACCTCGCTATCGATCAGGGGCC